>DASSGL010000040.1:0-8336 GCA_035693525.1 Gaiellaceae bacterium
CGCCGCGCTCGTTGTGGGCCTTGAAGAACTCGTGCGAGCCCGCGGTTGCCATCGCCGCCGAGGCCGAGATCTCAAGAGCCAGCGTCGCCGCCGCCACGATCTGGGCGAAGCGGTAGACCTTGCCCGCGCCCGCGCAGCCCATCAGCGCCAGCCACGAACGGGTGTAGGGGAGGGTCGTTCCGCCGCCGACCGTGCCAACCTCGAGCCCAGGCAGCCGGATCGTGCAGTTGAGGCCGCCTTCGACGCGCCTACCGGTGCCGTGCGCCATCGAGCTCGTTCCGATCATGCCGAGGTCCTGGCCGGTCGCGGCGAAGATCGCGGCAATCGCTGAAGCAGGCGTGAAGGCGACCGACTGCATCCCGGAGGCAATCGCCCCGTGAGTGCCTGCCCAGGACAGCTCCAGCAGGTCGTCGATCGACGTCCGCAACACTCGCCGGACCGCGTCCTCGCTCAGCGTGCACTCGGCGATCACGGTCTTCCCGTGCCCGCCGAGCTCGAAGTACCGGTGCGACGGTTTCTTGTCACCGCCCATGTTCGCCTCGAGCATCACCCGTTCGACCGGCACGGGCGCATTCGGCAGCACGAACGCCATGTTCAACGCGTAGGCGTTGCGCGTCATCATGTTCGGCCCGACGGCGTCGCCCGTCGTCCAGCGCCACAGCACGTGGCACATCGGCCCGACGACGTGCGTCTTCGCCTCGCGCAGAACGGCGTAACGTGACAGCTCGGGCAGGTCCGCCGCGCGGAGGAACTCGCGCATCTCGTCCACGCGGTCGCCGATCCAGCGGGCAAGGGTCAGCGCATCTCCCGCGTCGCGGCAGACAAAGCACGATGCACGCGTGATCCGGTCCGCGACCACGTACGTCCGGAACCCGCCCGAGAGGGCCGCCGCCTTCGCACCGCGCTGCAGCGACGCGGTCAGCCCGCCCTCGGTGTGGGCGAGCGGCACGACGACGTCTTCCTCCCCCCGTTCCGTCTCGACGACCTCGCCCTCGTCGGAGAGCACGTAGTCGCCGAGCGAGACATGCAGCTCCGCGACCGAGACCGGCAGCGTCGCGACGCCGGTCACGGACTCGGCCGACCGGACATATGCAGAAAGGTCGACGTCGCCGTTCAGCCCGAGCGTCTCGCGGCGCGCCGCGATCGACGCTTGGTCGTTCTTCCTCGGTAGGCGTGCAGCCACGGCGCCATTCTCGCGTACGCTCAGGCCGTGCCGGCACAGATGATCGACGGAAGGGCGCTCGCGGCCAAGGTCCGCGAGGAGGTGGCCGAGGAAGTCGAGGAGCTCGGTGAGGTCGGGCTGACGACTGTGCTCGTCGGCGACGACCCCGCCTCGGACGTCTACATCCGGGGCAAGCACAAGGCCGCCACGAGCGTCGGCATCCGCGCAACCGACCTGCGGCTCCCCGAGGAGACGTCCGAAGAGGAGCTCTTGCAGCTCCTCGCCGACCTGAATGCCGACGACGCGGTGGACGGGATCCTCGTCCAGCTGCCGCTGCCGTCCCACGTCGACGAGACGAAGGCGATCGAGTCGATCGACCCCGCCAAGGACGTCGACGGCTTCCATCCGGTCAACGCGGGCCGCCTCTACCTCGGCCGGCCGAACCTCGTTCCGGGAACGCCGCTCGGGATCATGCGCATGCTCGCCGAGTACGACATCGAGACCACGGGAGCACGCGCGGTCGTCGTCGGCCGCTCGAACATCGTCGGCAAGCCGATGGCGCACCTCCTCCTGCAGGGCAACGCGACGGTCACGATCTGCCACTCGCGCACCGTGGATCTGCAGCGGCACACGCTCGACGCCGACATCCTCGTCGCCGCCGTCGGGCAGCTCCACGTGATCGGGGCCGAGATGGTCATGGCCGGCGCGACGGTGATCGACGTCGGCATGAACCGGACGGACGAGGGCCTCTTCGGAGACGTCGATCCAGGCGCTGCGGAGCACGCCGCCTACATGACGCCTGTCCCCGGGGGCGTCGGGCCGATGACCATCGCGATGGTCCTGAAGAACACCTTGACGGCCGCACGTGCCAGACGGGGGTTTGTTTCCGCGCCGTACTGAGCTACGATTCCGGCCGGTTCATCATCGGTCGGCGGCACGGATGCCCGCGCCGTCGTAGTACTGCTAGGAGGAACACAGTTGGCAGAGGGCACCGTGAAATGGTTCTCGAACGAGAAGGGCTACGGCTTCATCGAGCGCGAGGGCGGCGACGACGTCTTCGTTCACTTCTCGGCGATCGGCATGGACGGCTACAAGTCGCTGACCGAAGGCCAGAAGGTGTCGTTCGAGGTCGTGCAAGGCCCCAAGGGCGCACAGGCCGCGAACGTGATGGCGATCTAGAGAACTGTCGGACCCAGTAGCGAAGAGGCCCCGACAGGGGCCTCTTCTGTTTCCGGTACAACGAACGAATGGCGATCGACCGCGAACAGCTCCTCCATGTGGCGCACCTGGCGAGGCTCGAGCTCCGCGACGACGAGCTCGAGCGCCTCGGCATGCAGCTGAACGACATCATCGACGCTGTCTCGAAGGTCTCGGAGCTCGACCTCTCGGACGTGCCGCCGACATCGCACCCGCTCGACGTCGTCAATGTCTGGGCCGCCGACGAGCCTCGTCCGTGCCTGACGGTCGAGGAGGCGCTCGCGAACGCGCCCGAGCGCGAGGGCGACTACTTCAAGGTGCCTCCCGGAGGCGCGACGTGATCGACACGCTTCGCCTGACCGCCGAGGAGGCAACACGCCTCCTCCGCGAGCGGGAGATCTCGAGCGCGGAGCTGTATGCCGCCTACCGCGAGGCGATCGACGCACGGGACCCGGAGCTGCACTGCTACCTGCACGTCTGTGACGACGACGGCGGCGAGGGCATTCCGCTTGCCGTGAAGGACGTGATCGGGACGAAGGGCATTCCGACCACGGCAGGGTCGAAGATCCTCGAGGGGTACCTGCCCGTCTACGACGCGACCGTCGTCGAACGCTGCAAGGCGAACGGCCTGCGCGTGCTCGGCAAGACGAACACGGACGAGTTCGCGATGGGCTCGTCGACCGAGAACTCCGCCTACGGGCCGACGCGCAATCCGTGGAACACCTCGCGCGTACCGGGCGGCTCCGGCGGCGGCTCGGCGGCGGCGGTCGCCGCGGGACTCGCACCCTGGGCGCTCGGCTCCGACACGGGTGGCTCGATCAAGCAGCCGGCCGCGCTGTGCGGCAACGTCGGCCTGCGGCCGACCTACGGGACCGTCTCACGGTACGGGGTCGTCGCGTTCGCGTCGAGCCTCGACCAGGTCGGTCCGGTCGCGCGCACCGTCCGCGACTGTGCGCTTCTCTACTCGATCCTCGCAGGCCGCGATCCGTGCGACTCCACGACCGTCGACCTGCCGCAGCCGGTCGCGCTTCCCGAGCGCACGGATCTGACGGGCGTGCGTGTCGGCGTGCCGGTCGAGTTCACAGATCACGAGGCGATCGAGCCGGGCGTGCGCGATGCGGTTCAGGCGGCGATCGAGCTCGCGCGCGGGCTCGGGGCCGAGGTGGGGGAGTGCTCGTTGCCGCGATCGCTCGACTACGGCCTGCCCTGCTACTACCTCATCGCACCCGCAGAGGCGTCCTCGAATCTCGCCCGATACGACGGCGTCCGCTACGGGTATCGCACGGCGAACGCGACCGATCGCCTCGACATGTACAAGCGGACGCGTGACGAGGGCTTCGGCGACGAGCCGAAGCGGCGCGTCCTCGTCGGCACGTATGCGCTCTCGGCCGGGTACTACGAGGCCTACTACGGGCAGGCGCAGAAGGTGCGCACCGTGCTGATTCGCGAGCATGCGGAGGCCTTCGAGCGTTTCGACGTCCTGCTCACGCCGACCTCGCCGACCGTCGCGTTCGAGCTCGGTGCGAAGACCGCCGACCCGATCGCGATGTACCTGAACGACCTGCTCACGATCCCGTCGTGCATGGCAGGCCTGCCCGGCTTGAACGTCCCGGCCGGGCTCAGCGATGGGCTGCCCGTCGGCGTTCAGCTGATCGGGCCGCAGTTCTCGGAGAACACGCTCTTCCGCGTCGGCCATGCACTCGAGACGGCAATCGGCTTCGACCCCGTTCCTCTGCCCTTGAGAGGGGGGCTGCTGCGATGACCATGCGCTTCGAGGATCCGGCGGCCGAGTTCGTGCCTGCGGTCGAGCGGGTGTTCGGCACCGAGCCGCGCATTCTCGACGGCTCGCGCGCCGTACTGGTCGGCGAGATGAAGCTGCAGCTCGAGGCCGGCGAGCGCGAGCTCTGGTTGATCCAGACGAGGGGCGTGCTCGAGCACCGCATCGGCATGGTCGAGGTGCGCGACGACATCGAGTCCGCGCTGCGCGAGGCGAAGGAGCGCCTCAGAGATGCCTAGGAGCTCACGGACCCACCATGCGTTGTGTCGCTTGGCCGCGCTGGACGTCGCGAATGCGGCGTCCTCGGTCGCATCCATAGGTCGCTATGGACGCTCTCTGCGTCCTTGCCTCGCGACGACCATCACGCCCAATCGACGAAGAATGGCACGCCCGTGAGCTCCTGGGAGCCCGTCATCGGCCTCGAGGTGCACGCGCACCTGAAGACGCGGACGAAGATGTTCTGCCGCTGCGAGCTCGAATACGGCGCGCCGGAGAACACGCACACGTGCCCGGTCTGCCTCGCGCACCCGGGCGCGCTGCCCGTGCCCAACGAGCGTGCGATCGAGTACACCATCAAGCTCGGGCTCGCCCTCGGCTGCGAGATCTCCTCGCATGCCGTCTTCGCGCGCAAGAACTACTTCTATCCCGACCTGCCGAAGGGCTATCAGATCAGCCAGTACGAGCAGCCGCTCTGCGGGCGCGGCGCGTTCAGCGTGCCGGGACCCGAAGGTGACCACGTGATCGGCATCACGCGCGCGCATCTCGAGGAGGACGCCGCGAAGACCGTGCACGCCGGGGGAGCGACCGGGCGCAGCGTGGGCGCCGACTACTCGCTCGTCGACTTCAACCGCGGCGGTACGCCGCTGCTCGAGATCGTCACCGAGCCCGACATCAACTCCGCCGACGACGCCGATCGCTTCCTACGCCTGCTACGCCAGACCATCGTCGAGCTCGGCATCTCCGACGCGGAGATGGAAAAGGGGACGCTGCGCGCGGACGTCAACGTCTCGGTGCGACCGCGAGGCGAGGACGGATTCCGGCCGCGGTGGGAGCTGAAGAACATGAACAGCTTCACGTTCATCCGCCGCGGCATCGAGGCAGCCGTGCGCGAGCAGGTCGCCGCGTACGAGCGCGGCGAGTCGCTCGAGCAGTCGACGTACGACTATGACCCGGATACCGACCGCCTCACGGTTCACCGCTCGAAGGAGGAGGCCGACGACTACCGCTACTTCCCCGAGCCCGACCTGGTACCCGTCGAGCCGCCGGCCGCGCTCGTCGAGCGGCTGCGCGGCGAGCTCCCCGAGCTGCCGGGCGCGCGGATCGCGAGGCTCACGCCCGAGCTCGGCTACGAGCCGGCGTACGAGCTGGTCTCGACACGCAACGAGCCGAAGGCGGCGGCCCTCGTCGAGCACGGCGTCGACTGGCGCACCGCCGCGAACGTCGCGATGAACCAGCTCGCCTCCATCACGCCGCTGCCCGAGAACGTGGCCGGTCTCGCGGAGATCGTGAAGGCGCGTGACGGCCTCGACCGCGCCGCCTACACCGCCGCGTTCGCGGCGAGCGCGACGTCCGCGTTCGACGCGCAGGTGACGCTCGCGCAGACCGTCACCTCCGACGAGTCGGCGCTCGAGCCGGCGATCGACGCGGTGCTCGCCGCCAACCCGCAGCAGGTCGAGACGTTCCTCGGCGGCAAGGAGGGCGTCCTCGGGTTCCTCGTCGGCCAGGTGATGAAGGAGACGGCGGGCAAGGCCGACCCCAAGGTCGTCAACCGGCTTCTACGGGAGAAGCTGAAGGCGAAGGTGTAACGACCTCGGCGAGCGGCGGCAGCTCGCGGACCGCGCGGCTCAACGTGCCGATCACGGCGGCCACCATCGTCCCGACGGTCAGGAGGAAGATCGTCAGCTGTGCCGAGACGTTGTCGAGCAGGAAGCCGGCCGCGAGCGGGCCGAGCGGCATCACGGCGACGACGATCGTGGTGGCGACGGTGACGACGCGCGAGACGAGGCGGTCCGGCGTCATCGCGTACCGGTACGCGTTGATGGCCGCGTCCGTGTTGGGAAAGCAGAACGCTTGCACCGCGAGGGCCGCGGCGAGCACGTAGACGTTCGGCCAGATGAAGAACGCGATCACGCCGTACACCGCCCAGAACTCGGAGAGCAGGATGTCCGGCAGCGAGAGGACGCGCCGCAGCAGGGGAGAGGCGATCGAGCCCGCAAGCGTCGTCAAGCCGGTCAGCGCAACGAGGCCGCCGATCGCCGCGGCCGAGAGACCGTGCCGTTTCGCAAGGACGATGAGCGCGAATTGGCACGCGGTGACGCCGAAGTTGCTGACGCCGATCATCACGGCTGAGATGCGCAGGACCGGGACGTTCCAGAGGAATCGGAAGCCCTCGGCGAGTTGTCTGCCCAGGGGCGACGTGTCGCGGGGGCGCTCCTCCTGGAACGGCGTGCGCATGAGCAGGATCGACACCGTCGAGAAGACATAGCTGGCGACATCCGCGGCGAACGGAAGGATCCGTGCAATCCCGAAGAGCGCGCCGCCGATCGGCGGCGCGGCGAGCCTGACGGTGGAAGCGCGGCCCATCTCGACGCTCGCCGCGTTCGGCAACTGCGCCTTCGGGACCACCGAGCGGAACGCGCCGCTCTTGGCCGCGAGGAAGTAGACGGATGCACATGCGTCGGCGAATGCGACCGCGAGGATGAGCGGGAACGGGATGCGGCCCATTGCGATCGCGGCGACGAGCGTTCCGATCGCAAGGGCGCTCACGACGTCTGCGCCGATCATGAGTCGGCGCCGGTTGCGCTGGTCTGCTGCCGCGCCGGCGAAGGGGCTGAGGAGCACCATCGGCGCGAAGCGCGCGGCCTGCACGAGCCCGGCCTTCGCCGGGGAGTGCGTCTCGGCCAGCACGAGCAGCGGAAACGCGATCCCGGAGATGTTCGTGCCGGCCGTCGAGAGAAGCTGGCCCGCCTCGAGCAGGACGAAATCTCGATTCCGCCGTAACGGCGGCAACCTGTGTTGGCTCACGTGGCGAGCGCGGTCTCGGCCTCCGCAGGCTCGGCTCGGCGTGTCACCAGGTACAGCCCTGCGGCGAGGAAGACGACGGTCATCGCCACGATTTGTACCCGGAAGTCGACGAGCGTGATGAGCCCGGCGCCCACGGCGATGCCGATCGTCTGCGGGACGCTGAACAGCATGTTCGCTGCGGCGGCGACGCGGCCCTGCACGACGTCGGGGCTGCGGCGCTGGTACGCGGTTGCGAGCGCGACCACGGCCCAGGCGATGCCGGCGCCGGCGATCACCGTCGACCCGAGCACGACGGGCACGCTCGGAACCATCCAGAAGAGGTCTCCGATGCCGAAGAGCGCGACGCCGAGCCCGGTGAGGCGAAGATCGCCGAGACGGCGCATGAGCCAGGCGGCGGTGAGGCCGCCGGCGATCGCGCCGATGCCCTGGAAGCTCCCGATCACGCCGACGAACGAGGGCGACCGGTGGAGCGAGTCGCCTGCCACCGCGAAGATCAGCGTCTCGCTGAAGCCGGCGACGAAGAGGGCGGCGGCGCAGCCGATCGTCAGCTCGCGCAGCACTCGGGTGCGCCAGATGTGCGCAATGCCGGCGGAGGTCTCCCGCAGGAAATGGTGCTCCTTCGGCGCGCGCTCCGGCTCGGAGAAGCGGAGCGCGACGAGCGCCGCCGCGGAGCCCAGGAACGTCGCAGCGTCGACCGCAGCGACCGCGGCGCCGCTGAACACGGCGAAGATGCCGGCACCCGCGAGCGGCGCGACGATGCGCAGGCCCTCGCGAATCGACTGGTAGATCCCGTTCGCGTCGCCGAGGAGCTCGTCCGGGATCATCGCCTTCAGCATCGCGCCGCGCGCGGCCGCGAAGACGTCGCCGCCGAGGCCGTACAGAGCCGTGACGACGTAGAGCAGCCAGAGGTCGCCGCGGTCGTGGACGAGGAAGAGAAGGCACATGACGCCGGCGAGGGCGACGTGCGTCGCGATCATGAGCGGGCGCTTCGGCAGCCGGTCGACGACGAGGCCGCCGAGCGGCGCCACGACTCCCGTCAGTGTCAGCACGAAGAACACGAGGCCTGCGGCGCTCGACGAGCCGGTCAGCGTCTTCGCCCAGATGCCGAGGACGATGAACATCATCCAGTCGCCGATCATCGACAGCGTCTGGCCGCCGAAGAGCAGCCGGACGTCC
>DASSGL010000041.1:0-5614 GCA_035693525.1 Gaiellaceae bacterium
GGGTCGAGGTCGGTGATCTCGAGGGAGTACGAGACGAGGCTGCCCGCCGCGCTGCCGCGACCCGGGCCGACGCTGATGCCGTTCCGCTTCGCGAAGCCGATGAAGTCGGCGACGATGAGGAAGTAGTCGGCGAAACCCATCTCGCGGATCGTCTTCAGCTCGAACTGAAGACGCTCTCGCAAGTCCGCGGTGACCTTCTCGTATCGCTTCGCGAGCCCCTTCTCGCACCACTCGACGAGGTAGTCGAACGCGTCGCGCCCGTCGGGCGTCGGGAAGTGCGGCAGGAGGATGCGCCCGAGCTCGATCTCGACGTTGCAGCGCTCCGCAACCTCGAGCGTGCGGCGAAGGGCCGCCTCGTGTCCGGGGAAGTCGGCGAGCATCTCCTGGGGTGACTTGAAATAGAAATGGTCGGTGTCGAACCGCCAGTGATTCGGGTTCTTGAGCGAGTCGCCCGACTGGATGCAGAGGAGCGCCTCGTGGGCGCGCGCGTCTTCGTGCCGGAGGTAGTGCACGTCGCCGGTCGCGACCACGGGCAGTCCGCGCGCCGCCGCGAGCTGCTCGAGCAGCGGATTGATGCGCTGCTGCACGTCGAGGTGCGCGTTCTGCATCTCGACGTACACCGCGTCCTTCCCGAAGATGCTCGTCAGCCGGTCGAGCTCACCCTCGGCGTCGTCGGCGCGGCCTTCCTCGAGCGCCTTGCAGACGCGCCCGGAGAGACAGCCGGAGAGCGCCACGAGACCGGTGCTGTGCCGGTCGAGCAGCTCCCAGTCGACGCGCGGCTTGTAGTAGTAGCCCTCGAGATAGCCGAGCGAGGAGAGCCGGATGAGGTTCGCGTAGCCCTCGTTCGTCTCGGCGAGGAGCGTGAGGTGCGCATACCCCTTCTGCTGCAGCTTCCGGTCTTCGGCGACGTAGACCTCGCAGCCGAGGAGCGGCTTCACGCCCTGCTTGCGCGCCTCCCTGAAGAGGTCGATCGCACCCGCCAGCGAGCCGTGGTCGGTGAGCGCGACGGCCGGCATGTCGAACTCGGCCGCCCGCTCGGCGAGGGCCGGAATGCGGCACGCCCCGTCGAGGATCGAGTACTCGGAATGGACGTGGAGGTGGACGAACGGAGGCGCATCGGGCACGGGGAAGCCATCGTACAAGGGGGTCCCGACGGGACCTGAACAGGCGGCGAAGGCCGCAACCAAGTAGCTCGCAACCTGATTGCAGGGGGACGAAGCGTCACACCGCGTACGCCATCAAGATCGCGTCCACGTACTCGCCGGCGCGGTGGTAGTGCGCCTTCCGGTAGCCCTCGCGCTCGAACCCGAAGCGCTCGTAGAGCCGGATCGCCGGCTCGTTCCAGGGAAACACGTGCAGCTCGAGCTTCCGCACGCGGTTCGCCCTGGCCCATTCGACGGCCGTGGCGAGGAGCGCCTGGCCGATGCCCTGTCCGCGCGCGTCCTTCGCGACCATGAGGCCCAGGTCGGCCACGTGCGAGCTCGCGGGATGCGTGTCGCGGGCGAGCGAGAGGCGGCCGACGACGGCTCCGTCGCTCCGCACGGCGACGAACACGGCCGCGTGCGGATAACGACGCACCGCCTTCAGGTATCGACGCTCGTCGCCCACGCTCCGCCACTCGCCGTCCGCCGAGATGAGCCACGCCTCCGGCTCCGCGCTCACCGCCTCGGCGAGCCGCGTCAACGCCTCCGCGTCCGACGGATCGGCCGGACGCACCGTGAACTCCAGGCTCACGCCAGCACACCCGCTCCGCCGCGACGCGGATCTCCCGCCGCCGCAGCCGTGCCGTCGGGCCGCACCTCCACCGCGCTCACGCCCCCGAAGAAGAGGTTCCGCTCCTTCCACCGGACCACGGCTCTCCCCCGGGCCTCGAGCTCGTCCGCAGCCGCGGGATCCTCGCAATGGACGACCCCGCTCTCCGCGTGCACGCGCGGCGCGTCGACCGCGGCGGCGACATCGAGGCCGCGGGCGATGACGTTCGCCGTCACCTGCAGGATCGCGCCGCGGAGGCGCGCGCTGCCCGCGCTCCCCAGCACGAGGCGCGGGCGGCCGCCCGACAGCACGATCGACGGCGCCATCATGGACGTCAGGCGCTCGCCTGGGCTCGAGGCACCCATCAGGTCGAGCTCGCCGAGCATGTTGTTCAGGTGGATGCCGGTCCCGGGCACGACGACGCCCGAGCCCGAGCCGACGGAGGCGCTGAGCGACGCGGCGTTTCCGTCGGCATCGAGGACGGAGATGTGCGTCGTCCCCTTCAGCAGCCGAACCACGTCACCGCTGTAGAGCGCCCGCGCGAAGGTCGCGTCGCGCGCAGCCTCCTGCGCCTCCATCGCCTCGGCGACCGCGCCGGGCGTCGGCTGCTGCTCGCCGAGAGCCTGGAGGCCGAGCGCGATGAGCACGCCCCCGCTCGAGGGCGGCGGGTTCGAGCGGAACTCGTGCCCGCGGTACTGCACGGCCACCGGCTCGCGCTCGACGACCGCGTATCCGGCGAGATCCTCGAGTGAGAGCGCGCCTCCGCCTCGACCGACGTACGCGACGATCCGCTCCGCGAGGTCGCCGTCGTACAGGACTCGTGCGCCGTCCCGTGCGAGCCGATCGAGCGTGCCGGCGAGCTCAGGGACTGCGAACCGTTCCCCGGTCGTGTACGGGCGTCCGGCGTTGCCGTACATCGCGTCGCCCTCGGCCGTGTGCCGCAGCAGCGGGTCGAGGATCTGGTGCAGGTACGCCTGCATCGGAGTCAACTCGAAGCCCTCGCGCGCGAGGGCGGCCGCCGGCGCGACGAGATCCCTCCATTCGAGCCGCCCCCAGCGCCGGTGCGCCGCCTCGAGCCCGAGGGCCATCCCGGGCACCGCGACCGCTGCGGCACCGGTCCGGAACAGCTGCTGCGTGTCGCCGTCGAAGTCGACTGCGAGCTCGAGCAGGTCGTCCGCCGAGGCCGTGGCCCGCGGCACCGAGACGAACGCGTCGAGCACCGAGGTCCTGCCCGTCCCCCTCTCGTGCACGAGCATGAAGCCGCCACCGCCCGGACCCGTCAGCGGGCTCTCGCAGACCCACGACACGAACGCCGCCGCAACGCACGCGTCGACGGCGGCTCCGCCGTTGCGCAGGACGCGTGCGCCGGCCTCCACCGTGAGAGGGTGGCCGGCTGCGATCGCGCCGTTCACACGTCGTTCACGTTCGAGCGTAATGCTGGATATCTCATGCACAGCCGATTCTGGGCCAACCTCAAGTCCCGTCGCTCGTCTGACGACATGTAGGCCAAGACTTGAGCGCAGCCCTCTCCCACATCCGTGCCCGAGTAGGGCGCCGCGGCATTGCCGCAGCTGCGCTCCTCCTCGTCGTCCTCCTGATCTCGGTCGCGATGCCGCAGCTGCTCGGCCACCGCGTCGCCGAAGCCTTCGTGACGGTCGGCACAGCCGACCCGAAGTGGCTCTGGATCGCGGGCGCCGGCTTCCTCGTCTCGGTCGGCTCGGCGGCGGCCTCGTGGCGCTGCGCGATCGGCCTCTGCGGCGGGCGCCTCTCGCTCGCGGAGGCGTGCGCCCGGTACGGCGTCGGGTCGCTCGTGAACACCTTCGTCCCCTTCCGCGCCGGGGACGCACTCCGCGTCGCGCTCTTCGCCCGCGTGGTCCCGACCGAGAAGCCCGTCCTGACGACGGGGGGCGCTTTTGCAGCCCTGGCCGCCTCACGCGGGGTCATCCTCGGGCTCCTCGTCCTCGCCGGTGCGGCGGCGGGCGTCGTGCCGCTCTGGCCGTTGCTCATCGCCGCAGGGGTCGTCGGGCTCGGCGTCCTCGCTGCGATCGCCGCCCGCCGGACGCCCACCCACCTGCTCGACGCCTTCCGCGAGCTCGGCCGCAATCGCCGGGCGGCGGCGCGGCTCGTCGCGTGGGCCGCGATCTCGACCGGCGGCCGCCTCGCATCGGCGACGGCCGTCGCGGCTGCGCTCGGGCTCCCGCGCCCACTGGCCGCCGCGCTCGTCGTCATCCCCGCGCTGGACGCTGCGTCGTTCCTGCCGGTCACGCCCGGCAATGTCGGCGTCACCTCGGCCGCGATCGCGATGGCCCTCCAGGCGCACGGTGCATCGTTTACCAACGGACTTGCGGCGGGCATCGCGTTTCATGCGATCGAGACCGCCGTCGGCCTCATGTTCGGCATCGCGAGCCTCGTCTGGCTCGCGCCGTACCCGTCCCCGGCGGCGCGCCGCGTCGCACTGCTCGCCGGCGCTGCGAGCTGGGTGCTCGGGATCGCAGGCGCGTTCAGCGCGACCGTCCTCGTTCCGCTCGTCTAACCTCGTTCCGTGAGGGCGCCTCGCACCTTCCTCTTGGCGTGCGCATGCGCACTCGTCCTGGCGGGGACCGCCGAGGCACGCACGTCGGACGACTTCGCGGCCCATCACCGGCAGGTGCTCCCGGTCATCGTCGTCAAGGGGCTGACCGTCGGCGACCTGCCGCAGCTTGCGACGGAGGGAGCGGTCGGGCTGATGGTTCCGAACGCGGGCCCGCGGACGAGCCAGGCAGCCGCATTTGCGGGGATGGTGCGCGGCATCCTCTACAACACTCGCCTGCCCTTTCCGCGCGACGCGGTCCTGATCCGCGTCGAGCATGCCACCGAGATCCCCGCACGCGGGCCCGCGATCGTCGTCGGCCTGCCTCCGGCCACGTCGGCGCCCAACGACCGCCGCTACCCGATCGCGGTGCTCGGACACGGCTACCGGGGGCTGCTCACCTCGAGCCTCACGCGCGTTCCCGGGCTCGTCTCGATCGCGGATGTCGCGCGAACGGCACTGCAAACGCGGCACACGCTGGGCTGGCAGCGCGACGGCGGGCCGGTCGCCACCGCATACAGGCTCGAGCACCAGATCGAGGTCGCGCGGAGCACGACGATGCCGGGCTCGGTGCTCGTGCTGTGCCTTCTCGTGCTCTTTGCGCTCCTCTACCCTCGCGGCGCGCCGACCGCCTTCGGGACCGCGATCGCCGTCAACCTCGTGCAGGGCTGGTTCCCGCACGGGAACGGCGCCTCGCGGGTGATCCTGCTCGGCCTCTGCACGGTCGCCGGTGGAGCGTTCGGGCCGAGGTTCTTCCGCAACCGGACGGTGCTCGGTCTCGGGCTCGTCGCGCTTCTCGTCGGGTATGCCGTCTCGATGATCGCGAGACCCTCCACGCTCGCGCTCGCACCGATCGGCCCGGAGCTGACGAGCCGGTTCTTCGGTGTCTCGAACCTGCTCGAGACGTGGCTCCTCTACCCCGCGTTGCTCGGCGGCGCGCTCCTGACACGCCGGTTCGGCTGGACCGCGTTCGTCGCGACGGCGACGCTCGCGCTCGCGACCATCGCCGAGAACAAGCTCGGAGCCGACGGAGGCGGTGCGATCGTGGTCGGCGTCTCGTTCGCGCTCCTCGCAGTGTGGCTGCTCGAGGTGCGACGGCGGTTCACGTTCCCGGCGCTCGGTATCGCCGCGCTCGTCGTCCTCGCCCTCGTGAACGTCGACGCGGCCGCGAGCGGCCCGGACCACCTGCGCGGCGCGCTCAACGGCGGCTTCAGTGGAGTGATGAACGTCGCGGCCAACCGCGTCCCGCTCGCGTATGCGCGCATGCTCGAACAGTGGTGGTTGATGATCCCC
>DASSGL010000042.1:0-6505 GCA_035693525.1 Gaiellaceae bacterium
CGCCGACGAGCCATGGGACAGGACCGGGGAGACGATGCGCATACGCACTCGCTTCCTCGGTCAGCCGCTGGGCGCAAAGGAGCTCGGAGCGTCGGTGCACGAGCTCCTGCCCGGCTCGACCGGCTTCCACCTCCATGCCCATTACGGGATGGAGGAGATGTTCTTCGTCCTGAGCGGTACGCCGACATTACGCACCGGCGACGGCGACGACGCGCTCGAGCCGGGTGATGCGGTCTTCTGCCCGCGCGGTCTTGCAGGCTTGCACACCTTCACGAATCAGACCGACCGACCGGCGCGCATCCTCGCGGTGTCGACGGCGCCCCTCCCGGAGGTCGTCTACTACCCCGAGCTCGGCAAGGTCTGGGTCGTCACGCGAGATCCGTTCGAGGAGCCGACCGCAGGCGAGGATCCCGGCATCGTCGCGTCGTTCGACTACACGCCCGGGAGCTGAATTTGACGCCCCGCGCGCAGGCGCGTATCGTTCGGCGGCCATGTTGCTCTGGAACGTGATGAATCGGGACTCGGTCGGCGGGAGCTCCGCCGGCCCACGCGGACGTTAGGTCCGACCGCCGCCGCCTAGGCGCGCGCTTCTCCCGTTCTCCGTTCGTCTCTCGTTTCAAAGGAGCACCATGTCGACTCTCGCAACACCGCGCTTTCTCCAACCATCCGTTCGTCGCGACGTCGCCGCAGTCCAGGTCCATGACCTGACCAAGGAGTTCCGGCGCCGCGACCGGAAGGCGGGCCGCTTCACGGGCCGCCGCCGCATGCCCGCGCTCAAGCAGGTGACGTTCACCGTCGCACGCGGCGAGTGCGTGGCGATCCTCGGCCAGAACGGGTCCGGCAAGTCGACGCTCGTCCGTTTGCTCTCGACGCTCCTGATCAACGACGGCGGTGAGGCGCGCATCTTCGGCCACGACGCGTTCCGCGAGACGCGGCAGATCCGCAAGCTCGTGAACCGCGTCTCCGTCGAGGCGAGCTTCTTCAAGAAGATGTCGGCGGCCGAGAACCTCTCGTACGCCGCGCGCTTCTACGGCATGCCGCCGTCGCAGACGCGTCACATGATCCCGGAGATCCTCGAGCGCGTCGGCTTCCCGTCCGACCGCCGTCGCGAGGCGATGGAGAACCTGTCGCGCGGCATGCAACAGAAGGTGGCCCTGGCACGGGCGCTCCTGACCTCGCCCGTCCTGCTGCTCCTCGACGAGCCGACCACGGGTCTCGACCCGCGCTCGAAGCTCGAGGTGCAGGACTTCATCCGCGACGTGCGGGAGACGCACGACGCCACCATTCTGCTCTGCACCCACGACATGGCCGAGGCGGAAGCGCTGTCCGACCGCGTCGGCCTGCTCGACCGCGGCGAGCTCCTCTTCCTGGAGCCGACCGCCGACGTCAAGAAACGGTACGGCGTACAGACGCTCGAGGAGGCGTTCTTCGCAGCGACCGGCCGCGCGTTCGAGGAGGAGCACGACGAGGACGACGAGTACAGGGAGGTGTTCGGATGATCGCCACCGGCGTGGGCAGGCGCGCGACCCTCCGTCAGGAGCTGATCGGGCTCGGCGGGATCGTCGAGCGCAACGTCTACCTCGTCAAGCGCTACTTCCTGTGGGACGTGGCGTTCATGGTGTGGACGATCGCGAACACCCTCACGATCGTCTTCATCGCGCGCGCGGTGCACCTGCCGCCCGCACGTGAGAACGAGCTCGCCACGAAGCTGCTCGTGGGCGCCGTCATCTGGGCATTCCTCGGGATCATCTTCGAGTTCGTCACGGAGACCGTCGCGTGGGAGCGCTGGGAGGGGACGATCGAGTACACGTTCATGGCGCCGCTTTCCCGCACGACGCACCTGTTCGGCCAGGGGGCTTTCGCGGTGCTCTACGGGCTGATCCGCGCGACGATCCTCTTCTTCGTCGTGGCGGCGTTCATCGGCATCCACATCCCGAACGCGAACTTCGGCGCGGCGATCGCACTGCTCGCGATCGCGTCGATCTCGTTCATGGGCATCGGGATGATGACGTCGGTGCTGCCGCTCATCTCGCCGGAGAAAGGCGCGCAGCTCGGATTCGTCGCGCAGGGGATGATGCTGGCCGTCTCCGGCGTGTACTACCCGGTGTCGGTGATGCCGGACTGGATGCAGGCGATCGCGACGATCTCGCCCGCGACGTACGCGCTTCGGGGCTGCCGAGCGTCGATCGTCGACGGTGCGGGGCTCGCGTGGACGAATGTCTGGCCGTTGCTCGTGATCGCGGTCGTGGCGATACCGGTCGGTCTCGCCGTCTTCATGCGCGGCGAGCGCTACGCCAAAAAGCACGGCAAGCTGAAGCGGTCCGGATAGTCCTCCGGACCGCTTCGGCTATCGCTAGGTGGCCGAGGCGATCGTCGACGCGGCGGTGTCCGGCTCGGTCGAAGGTGCTGCCTGACGAGGCTTCTCGTGTCTGGCTCCGGCGAGGGCGGTGCCTGACACGGCTTCTCGAATGCGCTAAGCAAGCCGGGCGAGACACTCGCGCAGCCCTTCGCGCCAGTGCGGGAGCACCGGTGCGCCCTCTCGTTCGCTCCGCAGCACCGAGTACGCGGGCCGCGGCGCCGGGCGCCCCAGCTCGGCGGTGGAGATGCGGCGGACCCGGCACTCGAGCCCCGCTTCCTCCAAGATCGCCTCGGCGAGCTCGGCCCACGTGCAGTCGCCGTCCGCCGCGAGATGCCAGACACCCTGCGGCAGCGAGACGAGCTCGTGCACCGCTTCCGCCAGATGCCCGACGTACGTCGGGGAGCCGCGCTGGTCGTCGACGACGGCGACCTCGTCGCGCTCCGCTCCGAGTCGCAGCATCGTCCGGACGAAGTTCGTGCTCGTCCAACCGAAGAGCCACGACGTTCGCACGATCCATGCGTCGTCGCCCGCGACGGCTTCGGCACTCAGCTTCGTGCGGCCGTAGGCGGACTGCGGATTCGGCGAGTCCGACTCGACGTAGGGCGTCCGCTTCGTCCCGTCGAAGACGTAGTCGGACGAGAAGCAGACGAGCGGTACGCCGAGCTCCGCGGCATGCTGCGTTCCGCCGACGTTTGCCGCCGCGGCGTCCTGCGGACTCGCTTCCGCACCGTCGACGTCCGTCCACGCGGCCGCGTGCAGCACGAGGTCGAGACCGCCGAGATCGGGCGCCGGCATCGTGACGTCCCAGTCCTCGCGCCGAAGGGGGAAGACTGTGTGATCGCGGGAGAACGTCTCGGCAAGAGCCGTGCCGAGCTGACCGCCGGCGCCTGTTACCGCGACTCGTCGCGTGCCGAGAGGATCGGCGATGCCGTGCTCCAGAGGTGGCGGACGCGCTCGTCGTCCCAGGGAATGCTGTGCTCGTCCGGGCTCGACGCGTCGTACTCCTCCGTGACGAGATACATGAAGAGGCAGTCGGTCAATGCCTCGTACCCGTGCGCGTTCACGCCGGGCACGTAGAGGGCGACGGGATTGTCGTCGCCGATGTCCTCTGTGAAGACCTCGCCCGTCTCACGATCGAGGACGACGACGCGGACCATGCCCTCGAGGCAGACGAACACGTCGTCCTGCCCGCGCTCGTGGTAATGAAGGCCGCGGATCACGCCCCTGCGCGAGCGCGAGAGGTTGGCCTGCCGGATCGCCTTCGGGAGCGCGCTCGCGCGGATGAGCTCGGCGAACCAGCCGCGCCCGTCCTCGTGCAGGGTCAGTGGAAACCGCTTGACGTTCATGCACGCAGCTGCCGGACGAAGTCGTTGACCTCGTAGTACGCCGCGATCGACTCGCCTGCATCGCCCCAGAAGCCGTCGACGACGTCGGCCTCCATCTCGCCGCGACCGACGTACCAGTTGTTCACGTCGGTGATCTCGAGCTCGCCACGGCCGGACGGCTGCAGCGTCGGGAGAACGTCCCACACGCCGCCGTCGTAGAAGTAGACGCCGGTGACGGCGTAGGTGGACGGAGGCGACTCGGGCTTCTCGACGATCTCGGCGACCGTGCCGCCGTTCATCACGGCGACGCCCAGGTGCCTGAGATGCTCGTCCTCCTCGACGCGCGAGAGGACGATCCGCCCCCCTCCTTCCTGGGCCTCGAAGTTCTCGACGATGGGGCGCAGCGAGCGCTCGAAGACGTTGTCGGCGAGAAGCACGCACACCTTGTCGCGTGCGACGAAGTGCTCGGCCAGCCCGAGCGCCTCGGCGATCCCCCCCGCCTGCTCCTGGTAGCCGTACGTGAGCAGGTCGACGCCGTACTCGCGACCGTTGCCGAGCAGCCGGAAGAACTCGCCGGCGTGCGTGCCTCCGGTGACGAGCATCAGCTCGGTGACCCCCGCCTCGACGAGCGCTTCGACCGCGTACGTGACCATCGGACGGTCGTACAGCGGCAACAGATGTTTGTTCGTGATCCGCGTGAGCGGATGGAGCCGTGTGCCCGAGCCTCCGGCGAGGATGACGCCTTTCACGCGGGCGATGCTAGCCGCGTTACGGTTGCAACCGTGCCGGCACGTGCGCGCCGAAGCTGTCTGACCGTGCCCGCGTCGAGCGTGCGAATGCTCGAGAAGGCCGCCGGGCTCGATGCGGACGAGATCGTCGTCGACCTCGAGGACGGCGTCGCCGCGGCCGCGAAGGAGTCGGCGCGCGCGAACCTGACGCACGCACGGGCGCGTGGCACGCTCGCCCTGAGGATCAACGCGGTCGGCACGCCGTGGTGGCGAGATGACCTCGCCGTGCTGGCCGCGCACCGATTCGACGTCGTCGTCGTGCCGAAGGTTTCGGCGGCGGCGGAGCTCGCCGAAGTCGTGGAGCTGCTGCCGCCCGGGATCGGCCTCGAGACCCAGATCGAGACGGCGCACGGGCTCGTCGAGGTCGAGCGGATCGCAGCTCTCGGCGCGCCGCTCGAGGCTCTCGTCTTCGGGCCCGGCGACTTCGCCGCGTCGATCGGCGTACCGGTCCTGACGATCGGGGCGGGCGCGTCCGAGTACGCGCTCGCGCGAATCGTCGTCGCGGCACGCGCCTTCGGTCTGCAAGTGGTGGACGGCCCATGGGCGGCGCTCGACGACGACGCTGGCCTCACGGCCTCGACGCGCCGCGCACTCGCCCTTGGCTGCGACGGCAAGTGGGTGATCCATCCGAGCCAGATCGCGCCGGTGAACGCCGTGTTCACGCCGACGGACGCGGAGCTCGAGCGCGCGCGGCGCATCGCAGCAGCCCCCGACGGCGCAAGCGCGGTGGACGGCGAGATGGTCGACGCGGCGGCGAGACGCCTCGCCGAAGGCGTCATCGCGCGCGGCGTGCGGCCTTCCTCGCCCTGACGAGCGGCAGGCTCCGCACCGCGGCGAACCACGTGTACAGGAGGAACGCGAGCGCGGCGAGCACCGACCTGGCGATTCGCTTCACGACGCTTTTACGGTAGAGCAGCACCGGGTAGAGCGGAAGGCGTGGCCGGCCGCAGACGCCAGCTCGACGATCTCCAGGGCGAGATCCAGGAGCTCTTCGCGGACCTCTGGCAGGTGCCGCGCTACGCCGGGTTTCGCCGGAGCTTCCGGCCCGCGTGCGACTGCTACCTGACCGACGCCCCCCCGACGCTGCACGTCGTCGTCGAGCTCCCCGGCGTCGACCCGTCGACCGTCGAGGTCGTCGCCTCGGGACGAGCGCTCGTCGTCACCGGCACGCGGGAGCGTCCGACCACGGCGGGCGCACGGTATCTCTCGATGGAGATCGACTACGGCGCCTTCGAGCGCCGCATCGAGCTCGACGGTGAGATCGACGCGGCCCGGGTCGCCGCGTCGTACGAGCGCGGCCTGCTGCGCTTGACGCTTCCGCTCGAGGACGGAGGCGCATGAGCGAACCTGAGCATCAGGTCGTCGTCACTTCTGACGAGCAGCAGAAAGCCGGTGAGCTCGCCGACGAGCTGCCGGCGACGCTCCCGTTGCTCCCGCTGAAGGAGACGGTCGTCTTCCCGGGATCGCTGACGCCGCTCGCGATCGGTCAGGAGCGCTCGGTCCGCCTGATCGAGGACGTGGTCGGCGGTGACCGCCTGCTCGCGCTCGTCACCGTACGAAACGAGGAGTCGGACGCGCCCGGGTGGGACGACCTCTACGAGGTCGGCACGGCTGCGCTCGTCCACAAGATGATCCGCGTCCCCGACGGCTCGCTTCGCATCCTCGCGCAGGGACTCCGCCGCATCCGGCGCGGGCGGCCGGTGATGGACGACCCGTACCTGATCGGCGAGTTCGTCGAGCTGCCGGACGAGGGCGGTGAGTCGAGAGAGGTCGAAGCCCTCACGCGAAACGTGCAGTCCCTCTTCGCGCGCGTCATCGGCATGGTCGCATACCTGCCGGAGGAGCTTCAGATCGCCGCCGCGAACGCGGAGGACGCGAGCACGCTCTGCCATCTCGTCGCATCGACGCTGCGCCTGAAGACGGAGGAGAAGCAGCGACTGCTCGAGGAGACGAACGTCGAGCAGCGCCTGCGCGACCTCTCGCTGATCTTGAACCGCGAGCTCGAGGTGTTCGAGCTCGGCACGCGGATCCAG
>DASSGL010000043.1:0-2409 GCA_035693525.1 Gaiellaceae bacterium
CTGAAGATCATGAGCCGCTTCTGCGGCCCGCGCTCGATCCAGTGCCCCTGTGACGGCTCGCTCATCGTCGCCCCTTCCAGGCCGGGGAGGGTGAGCTCAACTGTCCCGGTCAGGCTTTCCATGCTTCTCGTAGACCCACCCTTCCTTTGTCTCCTGGCGAGGTGCGAACCCGGCGAGCGAGCCCGGGGGGACATCATCGGTGATGACCGCACCCGGTGCAATCCAAGCGTCGTTGCCCACGCTGACAGGTGCACGGAACATATTGTCGACACCGGTCCTGACGTTGTCCCCGATCCGGGTCACACCCTTCGGCTTTCCCTGCTCGTGCGGGAAGTTCGCGGTGATGTTGCCGGCGGCGATGTTCGAATCCTCACCGATCTCGGCGTCGCCGATGTAGGAAAGGTGCGGGATCTTCGTCCGCGCGCCGACCGTGGACTTCTTCACCTCGACGAACGTGCCGATCTTCGCATCGGGGCCGACGGTGGTGCCGGGCCGGACATACGCAAACGGCCCGATCTCGACGCCCGAGGCAATCGCCGCGGGGCCGCGGATGACGCTCTGCGGCTGGATGGTGACGTCGGGCTCGATCTCGACGCCGACCTCGATCCACGTGGACTGCGGATCGACGATCGTCACGCCGGCCAGCATGTGCGCCTCGTTGATGCGGTCGCGCAGCTTGCCGGCGACGAAGGCGAGCTCGACGCGCGTGTTGATCCCCTCGACCTCCCACGCGGTCGGCGCCGTGTGCACGGCGACGGTCTCGCCGTCCGCGACGAGCAGGCCGAGCGTGTCCGTGACGTAGAGCTCACCCTGCACGTTGTGCGGCTCGAGTCGGTCGAGCGCCGGCCAGAGCCTCTCGGCGCGGAAGACGTAGATGCCCGAGTTGACCTCGCGGAGCGCGAGCTCGTCCGGTGAGGCGTCGGACGCTTCGACGATGCGCGCGAGCTTGCCGTTCGCGTCTCGAACGATGCGGCCGTACGAGCGCGGGTCCTCGGGCTCGAACGCAAGCACCGTCGCCGCGGCGCGCTCACCGCGGTGAGTCTCGACGAGCGCACGGATCAGGTCGGGCGTGAGCGCAGGTACATCGCCGTTCACCACCGCGACGTCTCCGTCGAGGCCGGCAAGCGCGTCGTGAGCAGTGCGGACGGCGTCGCCCGTACCGAGCGGCTCGCGCTGGACGGCGACCTCGATGCCCTCGAAGGAGTCGGCGCTCTCGGGTGACGCGACGACGACGATCCGCTCGACGCCCGCGTCTCGTACGGCCTCCACCACCCAGTCGACCATGCGGCGGCCGAGCAACGGGTGGAGATGCTTCGGCGTCGCGCTGCGCATGCGCGTGCCGAGGCCACCGGCCATCACGACTGCTGCGAGCTCGTCCGCCATTGGTTTCGGAAGAGGATGGCTGGGGCGCCAGGATTCGAACCTGGGATCACGGGACCAAAACCCGTTGCCTTACCACTTGGCCACGCCCCAGGGCGCTCGAAGTCTAACTAGCCCGGCGCCCGCGGTCGCGGAAAAGGTAGAGGAGGCCCATCGCCGCGAACACGATGATCGCGAGGATGATCGCCCATTTGACGATCCACCCGAGGGAGACGGCGATGACCGCGAGGAGCTGCGAGGCGGCGAGGATCCAGAGCACCTGCCGCACCGTGTGGGAGGAGCTCTCGCGGCCGGCGAACCAGGCGATGACGGAGAGCACGGCGATCACGACCACCGTCCATTTCGTCACGTCGGACGAGAAGAGGACGATGATGCTTTCGGCAGCGGCGATCCACGCGGCGATGCGAAGTCGACGGGCCTCGAGCCAGCGCCCGGACTTGCTCGTTCCGTGCTCGACGGTGCCCTGCGACTCGCTCAACATCGTTTTCAACCGTACCACGCAGGTGCCGTCAGCCAGGTGCGCGCGACCCGCTTCAGGGCACGCTGCGCGGCCTTCGCAGCGGGGCGATGGTGGAACAGCCCGTAGACCGTCGGCCCGGCCCCGCTGACGTCGGCGCGGAACGCGCCGAGGCCGCAGAGCTCGTCCGCGAGGGGCGACCGTGCGAGGTCGTTCGGCGGTAGCGCAGCGAGGTCGCGCGGGCGCCGCACGCGTTCCAGCGCGTCGAAGAGCGCGTCGCGGCGCGACTCCCATCCGTCGTCGCCGTCGCGCGCGTCGAACGCGGCGTAGACCTCGGCGGTGGACGGCTTGCGTGACTCGTGCGGCAGGGCGAGTACGACCCAGTAATCCTGCGGCAGATCGATTGCGGCGAGGGTCGTGCCGTCGCCGGAGCCGAGCCGCGGCCCATCGGTGAGGAAGAACGGGACGTCGGCGCCGAGCTGTGCGGCGAGGTCGTGCAGCTCGTCGGGCGGAACAGGCTCGGCAAGCGTCTCGTTCGCGAGGCGGAGGGCGGTCGCGGCGTCGGAGCTGCC
>DASSGL010000044.1:0-2967 GCA_035693525.1 Gaiellaceae bacterium
GTCGCCGGCCCGGCGCATGCGGCTGCGAACCCGCAGGTTGTTCGAGCAGCGTCGCGGATCGCCGCGGCGGCACGCCGCGCACGCGTCGCCGCACGGTGCCCGCCACGCGACGACGACGCGGTCGCCGGGCGCCACGTTCGAGACACCCTCGCCCACGGCCTCGACGGTGCCGGCGCCTTCGTGTCCGAGGAGGATCGGGAACCGCATTCCCCAGCCGCCCGTCTCGACGACGTGCAGATCCGTGTGACACACGCCGCACGCCTCGATACGCACCTGAACCTCGCGGGCTCCCGGCTCCTCGACCGTGATCTCCTCGACCGCCGGTCTCGCTCCCGGCTCGGCGTACACCACGCCGCGCGTCATGCGACGGCGCGCCGCAGCTGCTCGTCGATCGGGACGAGCGGCAGCGTGAAGGTGTCGGCCGCATCCGTCGACGTGACGACGTTGTCGCCGAGCTCGAGCATCGTCAGCTGGTCGCGCGTCACCGGCGCGCCGGGCAGCCGCTCCGTCAGCGCCGCCTGCGCGCGCATGACTCCGATCGGCACGTGGAATGACGGGCGCCGCACGCCGAGCACGCGCTTGAGCCGCTCCCACAGGTCGTTCCAGGTCACCACGTCGGGGCCGCCGACCTCGAAGGTCCGGTTGACGGCCGAGGGCTCGTCGACTGCACGGGCGTAGTACTCGGCGATGTCCTCGATCCAGATCGGTTGGAGCCGGCGCGTGCCCGAGCCGATGATCGGCGTCACGGGCGCGAAGCGCGCGACGCGGACGAACGTGGGCAGCACCCCGCCGTCGCGTGCGAAGACGAAGCTCGGGCGCAGGATCACGTGGTCGATGCCCGATTCGCGAACGGCGCGTTCCATCTGCCATTTCGCGGCGAAGTAGGGAACGGCGTCCTTCGTGCGCTCGTCGAGGCCGAGCGCGCTCGCGAGGACGAACCGGCGCACCCCGGCGCTCTTCGCCGCCGCGACGACGTTCCGCGCGCCCTGCGACATCACGCGTTCGAAGTCCGCGGGCGAGCCCTTGATGATCGCCACGAGATGCACGACGGCCTCGACGCCGTCAGTCGCGTCATGGAGCGACGCCGGCTCGGTCACGTCGCCCTCGACGAGCTCGGCGCCCCAGGCGAGAGCACGAGTGCCGCGCCGCCGGTCGCGGACGAGCACGCGCACGGGCAGCTCCCGCGCGCGGAGCGCGTGCACGACGTGCGTTCCGACGAAGCCCGTCCCGCCGGTGACCAGGATCATTCGCCGGACTCGAAGTTCTTGAAGTAGCGGCTCGGTGTAGGGCCTTCCTGGCCCCGGTACTTCGAGCCGATCGCCGACGCGCCGTACGGCGTCGTCGCCGGCTCGGTCATCTGCATGAAGGAGATCTGCCCGATCTTCATGCCGGGGTAGATCGTGATCGGCAGGTTCGCGACATTCGAGAGCTCGAGCGTCACGTGCCCGTCCCAGCCCGGGTCGATGAACCCCGCAGTCGAATGGATCAGGAGCCCGAGCCGGCCGAGCGAGCTGTTGTGGGTGGCGACGAGCGACCGCGTGACGAGGTAGAGGCCACTCGGTGACGAGACCTCGATGCAGCGCACCGGGACGCTCTCGACCTCGTGCACGTCGGCGATCGCGCAGGTCCGGCCTGCCACCGCGGTCGCTCCCTGTCCCGCGCGCAGGGGCACGGCCTCCGGCCGATCCAGGCACCCGTCGGCGGCCGGGACCTCGTAGATCGCCTCGCTCGACGTGCGCAGCGCCGTTTCGATCTGACGGGTCGTCAGGATCTCGTGCTCGACCGTCGGCCAGAGATGGTCGAGATCCGCAACGACGGAGGTGCCGTCCGAGAAGACGACCTCGCGGCACGGACGGCCGATCATCGGCGGCGTAGTGTTCAGGACGACGGTCGCTGAGCCGTCCTCGTCGAAGACGAGGTCGCCGGGCTCGAGCTCGCCCATCGTCTTCCACCCCTCACTCGTCGGAACTTCCGTATCGAGCGCGAGCGCCTTCCCCTCCAGCCTCGCCACGAGATCGTCCGGGAGCCGCACGCGCTCGAGCGTCGAGCCGAGCACGAACTCGCCGGGGTGGAGCACGAACGGATGGTCGCCGTCGACCGTGACGAGCTCCGTCAGCTCCTCCTGTTCGACCTTGACGTCGATGAACGGATAGCGGTTGTTGTGGAAGACACGGAACAGCCGATCGACGCGGACGTCGACGCTCGACGGCTGGAGAAGCGACGCGTCGTAGGGATCGATCTCGATGCGACCCTCCGCGAGATACCGAGCAATCGTCGCGTCGGACAGGACCACCACGCGATTCTAGGGGTTACGATCCTCACCCTCGTGGCGACCGCATCCGACATCGAGGTCGCAGAGCTCCGCCGCCGGCGAGGTGAGGCGCGGCGGCGCCAGGTTCGACGGCGAAGGCTCACTGCTCTCGCCGTGCTCGTGCTGCTCGCAGCCGCGGCGATCTTCGGTCTCGTCCGGCTCGTCACGGGGTCCAGTGCGGGGGCGGCGATCACGCTCACGCCGCAGCGCGCGGCGCTGCCGCCGAGCCCGTTCCGCACGCAGCTCCCGAACGAGATCCGGGGCGTTCACATCACCGGCCCGCTCATGTCGCTGCCGGGCAAGTTCGGCGAGTATCTCGCGCTGACGAAGCTCGGCCTCAACACCGTCGAGGTCGACGTCAAGGACGAGGTCGGCAACGTCTCGTTCGTTCGCGGTGCGCCGAGAATCGCGGTCGCCGATCGTGCGGCTGTGCCGTACTACGACGCCCGCGCCGTTGCGCGCCGGGCACGCGCCGCGGGCGTCTATCTGATCGGCCGTGTCGTCACCTTCGAAGACCCGATCATGGCGGTCGCGCATCCCGAGCTCGCTGTCCACGAGGCGGGCGGCGGCGTCTGGAAGACGAGCGGCGGGCTCGCGTGGCTCAACCCGTACTCGCGGGCCGCCTGGCGGTACGACGTCGACGTCGCCGTGGCCGC
>DASSGL010000045.1:0-4958 GCA_035693525.1 Gaiellaceae bacterium
AAACTTCAAGGGCCACTAGAAGTCGAACCGCGTCGCGCTGCGCGGATAGTCCGCTTCGCGCCACGCGAGGGCCCGCTGCGGGAGGACTCGGTACCAGCCTTCGCGTGCGCTCGGGCGATAGTCGTACTTCGCTTCGTACGCATCGACGTCTCGCTCCGTCGCCGTCGTCGGCTCAGCCACGCCTTCGACGACCACGACCTCGTCGCCGCTTTCGAGATGGACGACGATGCGCGGGTCGGCCGCCAGCGCGCGCGCCTTCCGCGATCGGCTCCCGCAGCTGAAGAGGAAGCCGCCGTCCTGCCAGAGGCCCCATACCGGAGAGGCGTGCGGGCCGGCCGTCGCGACCCAGTAGTTGTGGGCCCCGACGAGACGCTCCTCGGCCCACGTCCACTCGAGCATCCCCTCCGGTTCCGTCGGGACGCCGTAGCCGTCGAAGCTCGGCCTACGCCGCGCCGGCACGCTCACTCCGCGATCACCACCGGTACGAGTGAAGGGGACGCCGCCGCGAGCGGCGTCCGCGCAAGGATCCCGAACGACGACTCGACGATCGGGCCGACGAGAAGGGCGAAGAGGACGGTGCCCACGCCGAAGGTGCCGCCGAGGACGATGCCCGCCGCGAGTGCGCAGATCTCGAGCGTCGCACGCACCAACCCGACGCGATAGCCGGTCCGCCGCGCACCGACGAGCATCAACGTGTCCCGCGGGCCCGCGCCGAGATCGGCGCCGATGTAGAACGCGGACGCCGGGCCGATCAGGAGCGTGCCCGCGAGCAGGAGCACGATGCGCAGACCGACGCCGCTGTGGCCGAGGTCCGTCACCGCGTCGATCGACGTGAACGCCTGGATGAAGGTGCCGACGAGCACCGCGTTCGCGACCGTGCCGATTCCGGGCCGGCCGCCGAGGGCCCAGCCGGCGAAGAGCACGACGACGCCGACCGCGACGTTCGCCATGCCGAACGAGAGCGGCGTGTGCTCCGAGAGGCCCTGGTTCAGGACGTCCCACGGCGAAAGACCGAGCCGCGACTCGAGGATGAGGACGATCCCGAGCGCGAAGAGCACGAGCCCGAAGACAAGGCTCGCGAACCGCGCGACGTAGCCGCCGCGCACCCGCGGGTGTGTCCGCGACGGGCCTACAGGCCGAACGGGTTGAAGGCTTTGGGGCTCGTCGAGACGAGCACGCCCTTTGTCTCGAGGTAGAGGTCGAGGGTGTCGATCGAGAGCTCCCGCCCGAAACCCGACTGCTTGTACCCGCCGAACGGGATGCCCGGGAACGCGGTGAACGGCATGTTGATGCCGACCATTCCGGACTTGATCCGAGCCGCGACGCGGTGCCCGCGCGCCGGATCGCCTGTCCACACCGTCGCGAAGAGGCCGTACCGGACGTCGTTCGCGATCCGGATCGCATCCTTCTCCTCCTCGAACGGGATCACGGTGACGACCGGCCCGAAGATCTCCTCCTGTGCGACCTCCATCGAGCTTCGTACATTCGCGAGCACGGTCGGCGGATAGAACGAGCCCTTGCCCTCGGCCGGCTCGCCGCCGGCGACGACCTCGGCGCCCTCGCCGCGCCCGCGCTCGACGAAGCCGTGCACGCGATCTCGGTGCGCCGGTGAGATGAGCGAGCCCATCTGCGTCTCCGGATCGAGCGGGTCGCCGACGCGGACCTTCTCCGCGCGGGCGGCGAAGCCCGACACGAAGTCCTCGTACACCGACGCTTCGACGAGCACGCGCGACCGCGCCTCGCAGCTCTGCCCCGCGGCGTAGTAGATCGACCAGACCGAGCTCGGGATCGCGTCCTCGAGATTCGCATCGGCAAAGACGATGCTGGGGCTCTTGCCGCCGAGCTCGAGGCTCACCCGCTTGATCGGCTCCGAGCAGAGCCGCATGATCTCGCTTCCCGTTTTCGTCGAGCCCGTGAACGCGACCTTGTCGACGCCCGGGTGCTTGACGAGATAGGCGCCGCTGGTCGGACCGTCGCCTGGGACGATGTTGATCGTGCCGGCCGGGAAGCCGACCTCGGTCGCGAGCTCGGCGATCCGAAGGACGCTGAGCGGCGTCTGCGGGTCGGGCTTCAGGACGACTGAGCACCCTGCCGCGAGTGCGGGCGACAGCTTCCAGACCGCCATCAACAGCGGGTAGTTCCACGGGACGATCTGGGCGCAGACGCCGACCGGTTCCTCGAGCGAGTACGTGAGGAGTGAGCCGCCGATCGGGCTCGATCGCCCCGCGATCGACCCGAGCACCGACGCGAAGAAGCGGAAGCTCTCGACCGCACCCGCGATCTCCGCCCTCACGGACGAGATCGCCTTGCCGACGTTGCGCGCCTCGAGCTCCGCGAGCCCCTTGCGGTCGGCCACGATTGCGTCGGCAAGTGCGTGGAGGAGGCGCGATCGCTCGTTCGGGGGCGTCTTCCCCCACGGGCCGTCGAGGGCGGCGCGTGCCGCCGCCACCGCTCGATCGACGTCGGCCTCGCCCGCGATCGCAGCGCGGGCGAGCACGTCCCCCGTTGCCGGCTCGTAGACGTCCCGAGCCTCGCCGGCCGCAGAGTCGCCGCTCTCCCCGTCGATGAAGAGGCCGTAGTCCCTGCCGGTTGCGATCGCCACGAAACCGGACGATATCGGTTGACCCACGGCCGGGACCCACGCACAATGGGATCCAAGATCCGGCAGGAGGTTTGCCGACGGCGGCAAAAGGACACCTATCGGATCCGAGGCGACCAAGGAGACCGCATGGCCATCGACGTGCACGCAGCCCGCATCCCCGACCGCGACCGGCTCCTCGAGCTCCTGCGCGAGCACGGCCTCGACGCCGAGCCACAGGACGAGCTCGAGATCGTGGTCGCGAAATCGAATGCGGACGGCGAGGTCTACCACGAGGTCGAGGCACTGATCGTCGACATCGGCGCGCCCTTCGTGCCGATCCAGCACGAGGGCGCCATCTACGTGCGTCCTCCGGTGGGCTGAGCACCGCGTTACGCGACAGCACCTGCGGGTAGGCGCCTCCCGATGCCCGAGCACGCACGCGTCACGCTGGGGGTCAACGGTGAGCAGCACATACTCGACCTCGACACGCGCACGTCGCTGCTCGACCTCCTGCGCGAGCGCCTCCGGCTGACGGGAGCGAAGAAGGGCTGCGACCACGGGCAATGCGGTGCCTGCACGATCCTGCTCGACGGCCGCCGCGCGAACGCCTGCCTTCTGCTTGCGGTCGCGCTCGACGGCGCCGACGTCGTCACGATCGAAGGCGTCGCGGAGAACGGCGCGCTGCACTCGCTGCAGGCTGCATTCGTGGAGCACGATGCGTTCCAATGCGGCTACTGCACGCCCGGCCAGATCTGCTCCGCGGTCGGCATGCTCGATGAGCTTGAGCGCGGGTGGCCGAGCTATGTGACGCAAGACGTCACGGCGGCGCCCGCTCTCGAGCGGGCCGAGATCCGCGAGCGGATGAGCGGGAACATCTGTCGCTGCGGCGCCTATCCGAACATCGTCGCGGCGATCGCGGAGGCGGGCCGGTGAAGCCGTTCCGCTACGAGCGCGCCGGAGACGAGGACACGGCCGTCGCGCTCGCCGCGGCACCGGGAGCACGCTTCCTCGGCGGAGGCACGAACCTCGTCGACCTCATGCGTCTCGGAGTCGAGACACCCGACGTCCTGATCGACGTATCTCGCTTGCCGCACGACGTGATCGAGACGGAGAACGGCGGAGTGCGCATCGGCGCCGGCGTGCGGAACAGCGACCTCGCAGCGGATCCGCTCGTTCGCACTCGCTATCCCGCTCTCGCCCAGGCGGTGCTGGCGGGAGCGTCCGGGCAGCTGCGGAACATCGCGACGACCGGCGGCAACCTGCTGCAGCGCACGCGCTGCGCGTACTTCCAGGACGTCACGAAGCCGTGCAACAAGCGCGAGCCCGGCAGCGGCTGCCCGGCCCGCGAGGGCGAGCATCACAACCTCGCGATCATCGGCCACTCCGAGCACTGCGTCGCGACGCACCCGTCCGACATGGCCGTCGCGCTCTGCGCGTTCGACGCCGTCGTGCACGTCGTCGGAGCCGACGGCAGCCGGACGATCCCCGTCGTCGACTTCCACCGGCTCCCCGGTGACACGCCGGAGCGAGACAGCGTGCTCGAGCCGGGCGAGCTGATCGTCGCCGTCGAGCTGCCGCCGCTGCCCGCGGCGGCGCACTCGAGGTATCGCAAGGTCCGTGAGCGCGCATCGTTCTCGTTCGCGCTCGTCTCCGTCGCCGCTGCGCTCGACCTCGCGGACGGTCGGGTGCGCGACGTACACGTGGCACTCGGCGGCGTCGCGCACAAGCCTTGGCGCGCGACCCGCGTGGAGGCATTGCTGCGCGGTGAAGCCGCCGACGAGGCGAGGTTCACCGAGGCCGCGGCAGTCGAGCTCGAGCAGGCGCGCCCGCTGCGCGACAACGCCTACAAGGTTCGACTCGCTCACGCGACCCTCGTCCGCACGCTCGTGGAGCTCAGCACGTGAACGTCGCGACGCGTGCGGTCGGAGCGCCCGTCGACCGGATCGAGGGCGAGCTCAAGGTGCGCGGTGAGGCGACGTACGCGTTCGAGTACGCGCCCGGCAACGTCTGCTACGCGGCGATCGTGACGGCGCCCGTCGCGAAGGGCGCGGTGCGCTCCGTCGACACGACGGCCGCGACGGCGGAGCCGGGGGTGCTCGCGGTGCTCTCGCACGAGAACGTGCCGCCGCTCGAGGCCGAGGGTGAGCTCGCCGTCCTGCAGTCGGCGCGCGTCGCGTATCGCGGGCAGATCGTCGGAGCGGTCATCGCGGAGGACCTCGAGACCGCGCGCCATGCGGCGCGCCTCGTCGACGTCGACTACGAGGTCGCCGAGCACGACGTCGAGCTCCGCGCTGATCACCCGAGGCTCTACAAGCCCGACCATGTGAACCCGAGCTTCGAGACGGACACGAACGAGGGTGACGTGGAGCGGGCGCTC
>DASSGL010000046.1:0-3741 GCA_035693525.1 Gaiellaceae bacterium
GCATCGGTGGCCGTCTACTTCCTCGTGCGACACGATCTCCGAGGGCAGATCGACGACAGCCTGAAGAACCACGTCGCGCTCATCTACGCCCATCCGGAGGACGCGCTCCATGGTCCCGGCTTCGGCGAGTTCTCGGGTGACTTCGTCGCGGTGCTTCTGCCGAACGGCGCGGTCGTTCCGGGCAGCAGGGCGATCCCGATCGACAAGCAGATTCGCGCGGTCGCGAAACACAATCAGACGCAGGGGTATTTCCTCCGCGACGTGACGATCCAGGGACACCACTGGCGCGAGATGGTCGCGCCGCTGCCCGCGCCGTTCGGAGCCGTCGCGATCGTGCGTTACCTCGGTGACGTCGACCACGAGCTGAGTCGCCTACGACTGATCCTGATACTCGTCTCGTTCGGCGGCATCGCCGCTGCTGCGCTCGCGGGCGCGCTCGTCTCCCGCGCGACGCTCGCGCCCGTTTTCAGGCTGACCCGCGCCGCCGAGACCATCGCAGAGACGGGCGATCCGAGCGAGCGTGTCGAGACGAGCGGAGGCGGTGAGCTCGCGCGGCTCGGGACTGCGTTCAACACGATGCTCGGCGCACTCGAGGAGTCGATCGAGACTCAGCGCAGGTTCGTCGCCGATGCGTCGCACGAGCTGCGCACGCCGCTGACGAGCCTCCAGACGAACATCGAGGTGCTGCGCCTGCAGGAGCGGCTCGACCCGGAGCAGCGCGTGCGGCTCTTCGCCGATCTCGAACGCGAGGCGCACGAGATGCGCGACATCATCACCGGGCTGCTGGAGCTCGCTCGAGGCGACGCGAATCTCGAACGTACCGAGGTCCACGTCGACGAGCTCGTCGAGAGTGCGGTCGACCGCGCCCGTGCGCGCTTCCCGAACGTCCACTTCAACGCGCACATCGAGCCGGCGACGGTCGAGGGTGTTCCGGAGCGGCTCGAGCGCGCGATCTGGAACCTGCTCGAGAACGCCGGCAAGTGGACGACGCCCGGATCGAGCGTCGACGTGACGCTTGCAAACGGCGAGCTGCGTGTCCGCGACCACGGACCGGGCATCGCGGCCGAGGACCGCGAGCACGTATTCGACCGCTTCTACCGCGCAACGAACGCCCGCTCACTGCCGGGCTCGGGGCTCGGCCTCGCGATCGTCCGCGAGGTCGCGGAGGCCCACGGCGGCACGGTCTCCGCAGAGGACGCGCCGGGCGGCGGCGCCCTCCTCCGCCTGCGGCTCGCGCCCGCGCCCTCGTAGGGCGTCCAACTCTTAAGCCCGGCTCATGTCAGGCTGGTTCCATGAGAGGTGCTTCATCGGGCCCTCCCAACAAGGCGGTTCCTCCGTAGGGTCCCGGCGCCTCTCTCCCCTGGGGAGGCGCCGGGCCCCGCCGCCGTTTCAGCGCCTTCGACGCCTGAAGATGCCGCCGCGCTCGGCGAGCTCGACGTCGTCGGGCTCGTCTTCGTCGTCGGAGTCGGTCTGCTCCCACGGATCGGTCGTCTCGCCGGCCGAAGCCTCGACCATCGTCAACGCTTCGGGCTCCGCGTCATCGCCGCCCTCGAGCTCCGGCGGGCCCCAGGCCGGCGCCGACCCCTCGACGTAGGGCGCGGGCTCTCCGTCCTCCTCGAGCGGCAGGAACGCGACCGTGGGCGGGACGAAGCGGGCCCGCGAGGCAAGCCATTCGGACAGCGCGACGACGACGAACGCGGCCCCCATCAGCGCGACGGTGACCGAGGTGCGGAAGTGGCCGATGCCGGCCACGACCGCGACGGCGATGAGGAGCGCCGCCTCGGCAGCGAGCCGGAGCGCGACCCCGGGAACCTGCGGAGTCGCCCGCTCGTAGCTCCGCGTGGCCCAGGCGGGCTCGGAGCCACCGGCGCCGCCGACGCCGAGCGCACGCAAGGCGCGCAGATCGTTCCGCAGAGCGTCGGCGTCGCGACGGAAGACCTCGACCGCCTCGAGCGAACGCAGCGAGGCGTCGAGCTGCGCAGCGTGGCGGTAGAAGGAGTCGAACGCTGCGCGGACCGCCTCCTGCTCGTAGCCGCGCTCGGCAATCGGCAGATCCTCGATCCGCGGCAGCGACGGCGGAGGCGAGTCGGGCGATGGCCAGGCGTCGGAGCTCATCTTCGACAGTATGGGCATTCAGCGTAGAAGCGAAAGTTCCTGGGCGAACTCGGGCAGACGGTCGCCGTCGGCGTCGACGCGATCTCCCGGTCGCAGCGGCACGACCACGCGCACGGCCGCCCCGCGGACGAAGGCGACGTGGTCCGGCCCCAGATCGAGCGGCTCGTACGAGCCGAGGAATGCATCGGGATGCTCCGCCCGCACACGGAGCACCCGCCGAGCCAGGTGGAACTTCATCGTCTCCCTCGTCGGCGAGATCTCTCGAGCCGCACGCCGGTGTCGCTCCCAGTCGACGGGCCGGCGGTTGTCGGGGTCGACGAGGTTGAGCGACCAGAACGCGTCGCCCTGGTAGATGTCGGGCAGGCCGGGCGAGGTGAGCCGCAGGAGCAGCGCTCCGAGCGACGCGTGCTCGCCCGCGGCGGCGACCTTGTCGACGAAGGGCTCGAAGTCGTCCAGGAATTCCCGATTCCCGTAGAGGTCGCGCACGAATCTCTTCACGTGCGCCTCGTGCCGCTCGTTCGGGTCGATCCAGCTCGTGTTGCGCTTCGCTTCGCGCAGCGCCTTCTCGACGTACAGCTCCAGGCGCGACGGCACGATCGGCCAGGCACCGACGAGCGTCTGCCAGACGAGGTACTCCTCGTTCGGATCGTCGAGGCCCCCGGTCAGCGCGCGCCAGCGACGAACGCGGTCGGCCCACTCCTCCGCCATGCCCGCGAGCGAGCCGATGCGCGCGCGCACGTCGCCGGCGCGCTTCGTGTCGTGCGTCTGCGACGCGAGGAGCTGCAGCGGGTGACGCTCCAAGCGCTCTTGCGCGGCGGAGTGAAACTCGTCGGGAGCGAGCGAGAACCGTCCTGGATCTCCTCCCACTTCGTTCAGCGCGGTCAGTCGGAGGTACCGGTAGAACGCGGTGTCCTCGACGCCCTTCGCCATCACGGCGCCGGTCGTCTGCTGCCACCGTGTCACGAACTCGTCTAGCGCCGGCGAGCGCTCGCCGTCGAGCAGCAGGATGCGCCGCAGATCCTCCGGCAGGACGGCGGCCGCACCGCAGTCCTCGTCCTCGACACGTCCGTTCTCGGGCTCGACGTACGTGCGATAGACCCGCAATGCGGCGGCCGCTTCCTCGAGCGCCTCGTGCGGGTAGAGAGCGCGCAGCCTCGCGAACTCCTGCGCGAACGTCGAGCGCGCGAGCTCGAGCTTCGCCTCGTACGCGACCTGGTCGAAGTCACGTCGCTCGCCTGTCAGCTCGGCGTAGAGGTCGGTCAGCAGCCCCTCGCCCTCCGGATCGACGAAGAGCGCGGTGACGTCGTTGGCGAACTCGTAGCCGGTCGTTCCCTGTACCGGCCAGTCGCGGAGCCGCTCGCCGGGCTCGAGGATCTTCTCGATCCATACGCGGCTCACACCGCGGGCCTGCAGCCGCTCGAGGTACTCGCGCGGGTTCGCAAGCCCGTCCGGATGGTCGATTCGAAGGCCGTCCACGAGGCCCTCCGCAACGAGCTCGAGGATCTTCGCGTGCGTCTGCTCGAAGACGGCGGGATCCTCGACCCGCACGCCTGCGAGGTCGCCGATGTCGAAGAAGCGCCGGTACCAGCCCGTGTCGGGATCCCAGTCGAAGAACGTCGCACGGCG
>DASSGL010000047.1:0-5512 GCA_035693525.1 Gaiellaceae bacterium
ACGGCGGCGGTTCGAGGACTACCGCGCGAACGAAGCAGGGCCGATCGAGAACACGCTCCTCGACGAGCTCCTGGACGGTGAGGTCGACCGGAAGGAGTTCTTCCGGCGCGCGGGCGTCTTCGGGCTCTCGACGTCCGTCATCGGCGCGGCGCTCGCCGCGCTCGGCGAGGCACCGCTCGCTTTCGCGCGGCCCGCGGCGGTGAAGGCAGGCGGACGTCTTCGTGTTGCGATCATCCCGCCGCCCGCGCACGGCCTCGACCCGCACACGTACATGGACCAGGGCTCGCTCGAGACCGGCGGCATCGCAGGTGAGTTCCTCACTCGGGCGACCCAGAGCCTCACGCTGGCCCCCGAGCTCGCAACGAGTTGGAAGCCGAACGCGAACGCGACGCAGTGGACGTTCAAGCTCCGCAGCGGCGTCAAGTTCCAGAACGGCACGACCATGAACGCCGACGACGTCGTCGCGACGTTCAAGCGCCTCACGGGCGACCCGACATCGCAAGCGCTCTCGGCGTTCAAGGGCGTCCTCTCGCCGGACGGCGTGAAGAAGGTCGACGACCTGACAGTCCAGTTCAACCTCGACTCGCCGACCGCGAGCTTCCCGTATCTGACGAGCTCGACGACGTATCAGGCGATCATCCTGCCGTCCAACTACCAGGTCGGGACGTTCGAGAAGACCCCGCAGACGACGGGCGCCTTCAGGCTGACCTCGTATCAGCCCGGCACCGGTGCGAAGTACGACCGCTTCCCGGGCTGGTGGGGCGGAAATGCACCGCTCGACGGCGTGGACGTCACCTACTACACGGACGACGCCGCGGTCACCGCAGCGCTGCTCGGCGGTCAGATCGACCTGATCGGCCAGATCCAGTTCGCGACGGGGCGGCCGCTCTTCAACAGGTCGAACGTGCAGATCTTCTCGGCACACGGCGCAACCCATCGAGAGGTGCCGATGCGCGTCGACCTCCACAACCCGCTGCGCGACTACCGCGTGCGGCAGGCGATCGCGCTCACGCTCGACCGTCCGGCGATCATCAAGACACTGTTCAACAACCTCGCTGACATCGGCAACGACTCGCCCTTCGCGCCGGTCTACCCGTCGACCGACAAGAGCGTTCCGCAGCGCCACAAGGACCTCAAGAAGGCGAAGCAGCTGATGACGGCGGCCGGCTTCCCGAACGGGTTCTCGATCACGCTCACCACCGAGCAGACGGGCGAGATCCCGCAGCTCGCCCAGATCATCCAGCGCTCCGTCAGGGCGATCGGCATCAAGATGAAGCTCAACATCCTCACCGCGACTGCGTACTTCGCCGGCTCGCAGACGGGGCCGCCGTCCGGTTGGGGTGTGACGCCGTGGCTCAACGCGCCGATGAACATCACCGACTGGGGCCATCGCGCCGTGCCGAACGTCTATCTCGTCAGCGCGCTCCAGACGAAGGGCGTCTGGAATGCGGCCCACTACTCGAACAAGCGCTTCGACAGCCTGGCGAAGTCGTACGTCGGCGCGATCGCGCTGAAGGATCAGAGGAAGTACGAGAAGCAGATGCAGCAGATCCTGCTGCACGACACGCCGGTGATCTTCCCGTACTTCTACAACTACCTCGCCGCCGGCTCGAAGAGGGTCAAGGGCTACAGAGCCGACGCTCTCGGCGAGATCTACCTCAGCAAGACGTCCCTGGCCTGACCTCGATGAACCCTGGAGCCGCGCTGCCGCACCTCACGTGCGGCCGCGCGGCTCCGGCGCACCGCTGATGGGACGTTTCCTTCTCAGACGCTTCGGACTCGCACTCATCACGCTCGTCCTGCTGAGCATGATCGTCTTCGCGACCGCGCAGCTCCTGCCGGGAAACGTCGGGCGGAACGTGCTCGGCGGCTTCGCGGACCAGCGCTCCGTCGACATCCTCAACCACCAGCTCGGCGTCGATCGGCCGATCTACGAACAGTACGGAACCTGGATCTCGCATCTCGTCCAGGGCGATCTCGGCAGCTCGCTCCAGTACCAGGTGCCCGTCTGGGGCCTGATCGGCCCGGCGCTCGTGAACTCGCTCAAGCTCGCAGCGCTCGCGTTCGTGCTCGTCGTGCCGCTCAGCATCCTCGGCGGCGTCGCAGCGGCGCTTCGTCAGAGCCGTTTCACCGATCGCTCGATCACGATCGGCGGCCTCTCGCTCACCGCGGTACCGGAGTTCGTGACCGCGATCGTTCTCATCGTGATCTTCGGCGTCGCCTTCAAGCTCCTGCCGACGACCGCGCAGGCACCGCCCGGAGCAAGCTTCTTCGTCCAGATCGAATACCTGCTCCTGCCTGCCTTTGCGCTCGTATGCGTGCTCTTCGGGTACATCGCGCGCATCACTCGGGCCGGGATGATCGAGGCGCTCGACGCCGACTACACGCGGACCGCCTATCTCAAGGGCCTCGACACGAAGACCGTCGTTCGGCGTCACGTACTGAGGAACGCGCTCCTGCCGACGATCGCCGTCGTCGCGACGCAGACGGGCTATCTGATCGGGGGCCTCGTCGTGATCGAGAAGCTGTTCAACTATCCGGGCATCGGGCAGCGGATCTACGTCGCGGCGCAGAACAAGGACTTCGCGATGCTCGAGAGCGGAGTCCTGATCGTCGGCATCGTCTACCTCGTGGCCACCCTCGCCGCCGACATGCTCTACTCCCTCCTCAACCCGCGCATCCGCTACGGAGCGGCGGAATGAGCGCGATCACTGCTCCGATCCAGCCGAGCGAGACGAGCATCGCGCGCGGCGAGCTCGTCCGTCAGCTCCTCCGCTCGAAGACGTTCCTGATCGGCAACGCGATCGTTCTCTTCTGGGTCTTCTGGGCGATCGTCGGCTCGCATCTGACACCGCAGGATCCCCTGGCGCAGGGCACGGACATCCTCGTGCGGCCCGGGCCGGGCCACTGGTTCGGAACCGACAGCCTCGGCCGGGACGTGCTCTCGCGCGTGCTCGCCGGGGCGACGAGCGTGATGAAGGTCGCCCCGCTCGCCACGCTCCTCGGAGTCGGCGGTGGGACCGTGATCGGCCTCGTGACCGGCTACTTCCGAGGCTTCGTCGACGACGCGCTCGGCCGCGTGATCGATGCCGTGCTCGCGCTGCCGCTGATCGTGATCGCCGTGAGCGCGATCGTCGCGCTCGGGCCGTCGAACAGGACGCTGATCATCACGATCGGCGTGGTGTTCATGCCTCTCGTCGCGAGGACGGTCCGCGCCGCCGTGCTCGCCGAGCGCGACCTCGACTACGTTCCTGCCGCGCGGCTGCGCGGCGAGAAGGCGCCGTACGTGATGTTCGTCGAGATCCTCCCGAACGTGACCGGCCCGATCATCGTCGAGGCCACGGTCCGTCTCGGCTACGCGATCTTCGCCGTGGCCGGCCTGACGTTCCTCGGCTTCGGGATCCAGCCGCCCTCGCCCGACTGGTCGCTGCAGATCAGCCAGAACTACGCGCTGCTCTCCGGCGGCTCGTACTGGTGGACCGTCCTCTTTCCGGGCCTCGCCGTCGCCTCGCTCGTCATCGGCGTGAACCTCGTCGCGGACGGGCTGACGCAGGTGCTGGAGCGATGAGCGCCACGGAATCGGCACCCGCGCTCGAGCTGAGCGACCTCGATGTCACGTATCGCGTGCGCGGCATCGAGCGGCAGGTGCTCCGCGGCGTCTCGTTCACGATCGAGCGCGGTCGCTCGTACGGCCTCGTCGGCGAGTCCGGCTGCGGGAAGTCGACCGCCGCCCTCGCCATCGTCCAGTACCTGCCGTCGAACGGCCGTGTGCGCTCCGGCGAGATCCGGATCGCCGGCCGCGACGTTGTCTCGCTCTCGCGCCCGGAGCTCCGGCAGCTGCGCGCGAACGACGTGTCGATGGTCTACCAGAACCCGGGTGCGGCGCTGAACCCGTCGATCCGCATCGGAGGTCAGGTCGCGGAGGTCTTCACCGTCCGCGGCACCAAGCAGGACGAGGCGATGGGCCTCGCGCGCGCCGCGCTCGTGAAGGTGCAGATCGCGGACCCGGCCTCGGTGATGGAGCGTTACCCGCACCAGCTCTCCGGCGGGATGCAGCAGAGGGTCGTGATCGCGATGGCGCTCGCGAAGGATCCGGACCTCCTCATCCTGGACGAGCCGACGACGGGGCTCGACGCGACGGTCGAGGCCGAGGTGCTCGACCTCGTCGCCGCGCTGCAGGAGGAGTTCAGCACCGCCGTCCTCTTCATCAGCCACAACCTCGGCGTGATCTCGAAGATGTGCGAGCGGGTCGGCGTCCTCTATGCCGGACGGCTCGTCGAGGAGGGACTCGTCGACGAGGTGCTCCACGACCCGCGCCATCCGTACACGGTCGGGCTGATGCGCTGCATCCCGCGCGGCGGTGCGCGCAAGGATCACGGCCGCCTCGACACGATCGCGGGCTTCCTCCCGAATCTCGGCGACTACCTGCAGGGCTGCGTGTTCGCTCCACGCTGCGCGCTCGCGCGCGACATCTGTCGTACGGACGAGCCGCCGCTGCACGTCCTCGGCGGCGGGCACGTCAGCCGCTGTCACTTCCACGAGGAGGCGCCGGACCTGCCGCGCGAAGAGGCCGCGCACCTCGCGCTGCCGGCGGTCGACCGGGCCGCGGAGCCGCTGCTCCGGTTCGACGACCTCGGCAAGGTCTTCCGCCAGCACGGCCAGGACATCCACGCGCTGGTCGGGGTCTCGGCCGCCATCTGGCCCGGCGAGGCACTCGGTCTCGTCGGCGAGTCGGGCAGCGGCAAGACGACGCTCGCCCGGACGCTGCTCGGGGTCGTGTCGCCGACGACCGGCGCGATCACGCTCGACGGCAAGACGCTCACCGGCCACATCGGCTCGCGGTCCGCAGATGACATCCGCGCACTCCAGATCGTCTTCCAGAATCCCGATTCCGCGCTGAACCGCCGACACTCCGTGCGCCGCATCCTGCGCCGCGCGCTCCGCAAGCTCGCGGGTCTCTCCGGCGCGGCCGCCGACGCTCGCATGCTCGACCTCATGGGCTCGGTGCGGCTGGCAGAGCGCTACGTCAGCGCGAAGCCGACACAGCTCTCGGGTGGGCTCAAGCAGCGACTCGCGATCGCGCGCGCGTTCGCAGGGGAACCGCAGGTCGTGGTCTGCGACGAGCCGACGTCGGCGCTCGACGTCTCCGTGCAGGCGGCGATCCTCAACCTCCTGGTCGAGCTCCAGATCAATCGGAAGGTCAGCTACATCTTCATCTCGCATGACCTCGGCGTGGTCAGATATCTGGCTGACCGCATCGCAGTGCTCTATCTCGGCCGTCTGATGGAGATAGGCCCGGCCGAGCAGGTCTTCGCCGGGCCGCATCACCCTTATACCGAAGCGCTGTTATCGGCGATCCCGACCATCGGCGAGCGCAACCCCGAACGCATCCGCCTTTCCGGCGAGATCCCCAGCGCCGTCAACCCACCCTCCGGCTGCGTCTTCCACACGCGCTGCCCGCGTAAGCTCGGCGCGATTTGCGAGCAGCAGGAGCCCGGGGTCAACGAGGCGG
>DASSGL010000048.1:0-3357 GCA_035693525.1 Gaiellaceae bacterium
AGGGCCGGATGTTCCAGCTCCTCGACAATCTCGTCTCGAACGCGCTCAAGTTCACGCCGTCCGGCGGACGCGTCGAGATCAGCGTGGCGCAGAACGGGCGCGCCGTGCTCGAGGTGAGAGACACCGGCGTCGGGTTCACGCGCGACGAAGCCTCCCGCGTCTTCGACCGCTTCTTCCGCACGGAGGACGCGGTCACGTGGCAGGTGCCCGGTACGGGCCTCGGGCTCTTCATCGCGCACGCGATCACCGCGGCGCACGGCGGCACGATCAGCGCCGCCCCGAGAGTCGGAGGCGGCGCTGCGTTCAAGGTCGAGCTGCCGTCGGCGACCGGCCATGATTCCGTCGGATGGCAGACCGCGTGATCCTCGTCGCGGACGACGACGACGACATCCTCTTCCTCGTGACCACCCGGCTGCGACGGGACGGGCATGAGGTCGTTGCCGCGAGCCGCGGCGACGACGCGCTCGCGCTTGCACGCAAGATCCGTCCTGCTCTTGCCGTGCTGGACGTCGGCATGCCGGGGCTCGACGGCCTCGCCGTGCTCGACGAGATCCGCAGGGACGAGAGCCTCGCCGAGACACGTGTGATGCTCCTGACCGCGAAGGCGCAGGAGTCGGACGTCCGCCGCGGCTTCGACGGCGGGGCGGATGCCTACGTCAAGAAGCCCTTCTCACCTGCGGAGCTGTCTGCCCGCGTGAACGAGCTTCTGAGCTAGCCGGGCGGGGCGTAGCGGTAGCCGAAGCCGCGCACGGTCTCGATGGGCGACGAGCTTCGAGCGTCCGGGTCGAGCTTTCGTCGCAGATAGCCCACGTACAGCTTCACCTGGTCGCCGCCGACGCCGAGCGCATCGCCCCAGACGAGCTCGAGCAGCTGGTCGCGGCTCAGCACCTGGCGCGGATGGCGCACGAAGGTCGAGAGGAGCCGGAACTCGAGCGGTGTCAGCTGCACCTCGCGGCCGTCCACTGTGACGCGCGCCTGCGGCCAGTCGATCGTGAGGTGCGAGTCGGCATAGGTCTCCGCCTCGGCCGTGCCTCGCGCCGCACGCCGGAGCAGCGCCTGGACACGCGCCACGAGCTCCTGCTTGCCGAAGGGCTTCACGACGTAGTCGTCGGCGCCGCTCTGCAGGCCGCGGACCCGTTCGAGCTCGTCGCCGCGCGCCGTCAGCATCAGCACGGGCACCTCCGACATGTCGCGGATGCGGTCGAGCACCGTCCAGCCGTCCAGGTCGGGCATGTTCACGTCGAGCACGACGAGATCGGGACGCCAGCCGTGGAACTCACGGAGCCCGTCCCGCCCGCTCCCTGCGTCGCGGACGCTCGCACCCGTTCGTTCGAGCAGGGTCCGGACGAGCCTTCGGATGTCGTCGTCGTCGTCGACCACGAGCACGCGGGCCGCGCTCAAGCCCGCTCCCGGCGCCGGCAAAGCCGGCGCCTCCGCTCCTTGATGAGCTCCGTCGAGCCTACGCTCATACTCCATTCATACCAAGGCCATCCGCTGTTCCCGCGCCGGCGGTCGAAGGTTGCGACGTGGCCATGATTCTCATCGTCGACCCCGATCCCGCGACGCGGTCGCTGCTCGAGGTGGTATGCGTGCGGCTCGGGCACCGGACGATGGGGGCCCGCGAGTGGCTGGACGGCGACGAGCCGGATGTCCTGCTCCTCGAGCCGGCGTCGCGTCCCTGCCTGCGGCTCGCCCGCGGGGTCCGGCGGCGGTTCCCGCTGCTTCCGATTCTCTTCGTGTCGATCGACGGACCGACCGGCGAGAGCATGCAGCTCCAGCCGATCGCGCACGTCATGAAGCCGTTCCGGCGGAGTCAGCTCGAGCGCGCGCTCGAGCAGGCGCTCGACCGGACGACCGAGGTGGCCTGAGGCGCGAGCGCCGTTCGCCAGGCGGAAGCCGGTACCCTCGGAGACGTGCTCGCGATGACAGAGCAAGCGATCCAGGCGATCAGCGGCATCGTCGAGGACGCAAGCGTCGGCCCGAGCGGCGGCCTTCGCATCTCGGGGACCAACGAGGAGAACGGCGGCGCGGCGTTCGAGTTCGAGATCGCCGAGGAAGCGCAGCCCGGTGACGAGGTCGTGCGCGCTCGAGGCGCGGTCGTCTTCCTCGACCCGACCGCCTCCGCGGTGCTGGCGGACAAGACGCTGGACGTGCACGCGCACGGCGACCACTTCCACTTCTCGCTCGCGGATCAGGGAGACGAGTAGGAGTTCCTAAGGGAATGGCCACGCGCCGACTCGGCGCGATGGGCGAGTGCGAAGCAAGGACGCAGGGCGCGCCGATAGCAGCGCTATCGGCGCAACCGAGGACGCGGCATCGCGCCGCCCAGCGCGGCGAGGCGGCCCGTGCCCATTGCGTTAGGGGCTCAGTTCTAGGCGATCGTCCAGGTCTCGCCGCTCGTGAGGAGCGCTGCGAGATCGCCCTGGCCGCGCCTTTCGATCGCAGTCTCGATCTGGCCTGCCATCAAGTCGTCGTAGACCGGACGCACGACCTGGCGGAAGATCCCGACCGGAGTGCCGCCGTGCGTCTCCTGGGTCACGCGCGAGAGAGCGAAGGCGAGCGACGGCGACTCGTGCGCCGCATCGTGCACGAGCGCGTCGCCGTCGGCCCCCGCGCAGACCTCGATCGAGCCGTCGCTCCGCTGCCGCAGCGCCTTCTGGCCCTCGGCGCCCCAGCGAATCGGCTCCCCGCTCTGCAAGGCGATCCGGTTCACGCCTTCCTTGTCGTCCCGCACGAAGTCCCACGCGTCGTCGTTGAAGATCGGGCAGTTCTGGAAGATCTCGACGAATGCACTGCCGCGATGCGCGGCTGCGGCGCGCAGCACCTCGGTCATTCCCTTCTTGTCGGTGTCGATCGCGCGCGCGACGAAGGTCGCCTCGGCGCCGATCGCGAGCGAGAGCGGATTGAACGGATGGTCGAGCGAGCCCATCGGCGTCGACTTCGTCACCATCCCGAGCTCGCTCGTCGGCGAGTACTGGCCCTTCGTCAGCCCGTAGATCTTGTTGTTGAAGAGCAGGATCTTGAAGTTCACGTTGCGGCGCAGAGCGTGGATGAGGTGGTTCCCGCCGATCGAGAGCGCATCACCGTCGCCCGTGACGACCCATACCGAGAGATCGCGGCGCGACGACGCGAGGCCTGTCGCGATCGCCGGTGCGCGACCGTGAATCGAGTGCATCCCGTACGTGTTCATGTAGTACGGGAACCGGGCCGCACAGCCGATGCCGCTGACGAAGACCGTGCGCTCGCGTTCGATGCCGAGCTCCGGCATGAACGACTGCATCGCGGCGAGGATCGCGTAGTCGCCGCAACCCGGGCACCAGCGGACCTCCTGGTCCGTCTTGAAGTCCTTCATCGTCA
>DASSGL010000049.1:0-21005 GCA_035693525.1 Gaiellaceae bacterium
AGCGTCTGGGCGGCGAACTGGATGACGCGATCGCCGTCGAGCTTGCCCGGCCAGCCGCGCTCGAGATCTCGATCCCTCGGCGTGAACATGACGAGCCTCAAGCTGCCGGCTCCGTGTGGACGATCACGTCGGCGATCTCGGGACGCTCGCGCCGGATCGCCTCTTCGATCTCGCTGGCCCGAGCGTGCGCGTCGGCGAGCGGCGTCGATCCACCGAGACGCAGTGTGAGATACGCGACGAGCCCTTCGTCGGTGTGGATGAAGCGGAGCCGCTCCGGAGGCGCGCTCGTCATCTCACGCACGATCGCCTCGACGAGGTCGTACTCGTCGACGACCTCGGTGAACCGCGGCCGCATGCCTGACGATTCCTCCGTGAGCGGCTCGATGTGGGTCTGGATCGCTCCGATATCGGGAACCTCGGCCCGGATCGCTCGCTCGACCTCCTCCGCGATCTCGTGCGCCTCGTCGAGCGAGAGGTCGCCCGGGAGCTTGAGGTGCAAGGAGAGCTCGGTTCCCGAATCGACGGAAAGCACGCTCACGTTGTGCACTTCGCGGACCCGGCGCACGCCGAGCGCCGCGGCGTGGGCACGTTCGCGGATCGCGGCGTCGCTGCCGCGAGGCTCCACGTGCACGACCACGTCCGCCTCCGGGAGCGCCGACTGCACGGCTCGCTCGACCGCGTCGGCTGCCGCGTGCCCCTGACCGACAGCGGCGTCGAAGTTGACGCCGATCACGACGTCCGCGAAGTGCCGTCCTGCCGCCTGGCGCATCCGCAGCCGCCGCAGCTCGACGGAGGGCTCGATCCCCGCGATCGCACGCCGCGCTGCGTCTTCCGCGTCTGCAGGTGCGACGTCCATGAGCACGTCGACGTTGCGGCGCATCAGGCGGTATGCGGCGAGCAGCACGATGCACGCGACGAAGAGGGCGGCGATCGAGTCGGCTTTCGGATAGCCGGCGCGCACGAGCAGCAGGCCGATGAGCACCGCGGTCGAGCCGCCGAGGTCGCTGCCGAAGTGAAGCGCGTTCGAGAACAGCGCCGCGCTCGAGTAACGCCTCGCGGCATGCGCGGACGCGACCGTGCGCGTGATGTCGATCACGATCACGACGCAGATCACGACGATCGCGTACCAGGTCACATCGACAGGCGGGTGCTCGCGGCCCGCGAGCCGAGAGATCGCCTGCCAGACGATCACGAGGCTCGCGATCACCAGGATCGCTCCCTCGCCGAGCGCCGAGAGGTGCTCGGCCTTGCCGTGGCCGTACTGGTGACCGGTGTCGGCCGGCCGCGCGGCTACGCCGACGGCGAAGAACGTCAGCAGCGCCGCGATCAGGTCTGTGCCCGAGTGCGCGGCCTCGGAGAGCAGGCCGAGGCTGTGCGTCGCGAGGCCGGTGCCGAGCTTCAGCCCGATCAGGGCGGTCGCTGCGAGCACGGAGAGGAGCGCAGTCCGCCGCTGCGGAGTCACGGCCGAAGGGTATTCAGGAAAGCGGCTCGAGCGGCCAGACGACGACGTCCTGCCTGCGCGAGTAGTGGCAGAGCGGGTCGCCGTGGAGCTCGAGCGGCGCGATCGACGTGAGGCCGATCTCGGCCTCGGCCGGCTGGAGCGGCCAGGGCTCGTGGTGGATCTCGGCTCGGCGGACGCCCCCGCGCCGGTCGGCCGTGTAGAGGCAGTACCGCTCGACGAGGAACCACTCGAGCGAGCCCGGCGTCGCGGGCGAGACGGCGCCGTTCGGCCGGTATCGGCCGCTGAAGACGCGGCCCGGCTCCGACATCCGGGCGCACTCGTACTCGATCCAGTCGTCGTTGCGCGTCGCCGACATCCGCGCGTGGAAGAACGGAAGCGCGTAGCCGCGCCGGGCTGCTTGGACGGCGACCCGGGAAGACGCGTCGAGGCTGAAGAACCAGATGCCCGGCCGCTCGCCGCCCGCACTCACGAACGTGCGGACGTTGAGCTGGAGGAACCTCGAGAGCCTGGGCATCGGCAGCAGGCCGCGTGCTCGAAGAGCGCTGACCCGGAACGGCACGATGCCGAGCCAGGCGCTGCCGTCGTAGGTCTCGACGTCGAGCGCCGCAGGCACATGCGCGCGTACCGCGTCGACCGGGACGCGCCAGTGGGCGAAGAGAGCCTCCTCCAGGGTGTGCCCGAGCATCCAGCCGCGCGCCGGAATGGGCCACGGGCGATGGTCGACCCGCTGAACGGAGCGATTCTGCCGGACGGCGGCGTCGAGCTCGAGCATCCTGCCGATCCTCCTATCCCGCCGCCCAAGGATGCAACCAGGTTGCAAGCAACCTGGTTGCAGGGACGCACCGCGCCGCGGCTAGGGCGGCCCGACCCGGCCGGCCGTCAGCAGGCGCGCGAAGCGCAAAGATGCAACCAGGTTGCATCGCAACCTGGTTGCAAGGACGCACCGAGCCGCGGCTAGGGCGGCCCGCCGCCGCGCCCGACATGTGCGGGCGCGGCCCGACCAGGCTCGCCGGCAGAAGGCGCGCGAAGCGCGCACACCCCGAGCCGGAAAGCGGAGCGCAGCGGAGCGGGGCGAGGGACAGGCCGGAGCGGGGCGAGGGACTAAAGATTCCCGCGGAGCGCTTGCTCGCGCTCGATCGCCTCGAAGAGCGCCTTGAAGTTCCCGTCGCCGAAGCCGCGCGCGCCGTGCCGCTCGATCACCTCGAAGAACACGGTCGGCCGGTCCTGCGCGGTCTTCGTGAAGATCTGCAGCAGGTAGCCGTCGTCGTCTCGGTCGGCGAGGATCCGGTGCCGGCGCAGGTCGTCGTACGACTCGTCGATCTCGCCGACGCGCTCCGGCACCTCGTCGTAGTACGACTCGGGCGTCTCGAGGAAGATCGTGCCGCGCTCCTTCAGCGCCTCGACGGCCTCGACGATGTTCGTCGCGGCGAGGGCGATGTGCTGCGCACCTGCGCCGCCGTAGAACTCGATGTACTCCTCGATCTGACTCTTGCGCTTCCCTTCGGCAGGCTCGTTGATCGGGAACTTGATCTTGCCCTCGCCGTCCGCCATCACCTTGGACATCAACGCTGAGTACTCGGTCGAGATCTCCTCGTCCGAGAAATGGATCATCTCGGTCATCCCGAACACGCGCTCGTAGAACTCGACCCAGTGGTTCATGCGTCCGAGCTCGACGTTGCCGACGACGTGGTCGATGTTCGTCAGCGCCACGCCTAGTCCGGCGCTGCCGTTGGACGAGACCGACACGTAGCCCGGCTTGTAGGGGCCGGCGTAGTCGGCGCGGTTCACGAACGTGTGGATCGTGTCGCCGTACGTCGCGATCGCGGACAGCTCGATCGAGCCGAACTCGTCCTCGGCGCGATCCGGCTCGGCGACGCCGCGTGCGCCGCGCTGCACGGCCTGCCGGTACGCCTCGGTTGCATCGGGCACGGTGAGCGCGATGTCCTTGACGCCGTCGCCGTGCTGTGCGTGATGCCGCGTGATCTCGCTTTCCTCGCGGAGCGCCGACGTCACGACGAAGCGAATGTCGCCCTGCTCGAGCACATACGACGCGCGGTCACGAACGCCAGTCTCCGGGCCCGCGTAGGCCGTCCGCGTGAAGCCCATCGAATGCTCGTAGAAGTAGGCCGACTGCTTCGCGTTCCCGACCCAGAGCTCGATGGCGTCCCAGCCGAGGAGGGGCATGAAATCTTCAGCCATCGCTCGCATTCTATTAACGCGCCGCGACTACCCTCCGGCGCGGAATGCTCGTGCCCGTCCCCGTCCAGGATGAGATCGCGGCCAAGGCTCCGCTCGTGGCCTACGCTCCCTCGCGCCTTGCACCGGGTTGGCGCTACGTCCGCTGGACGCACCAGGGCCCGCTGCGCATCTGGTTCGACAACCGCGCCGGCCGGGAGATCGTCTTCATCGCCGCGCGCTTCTCCGGCAACTGCCGCGCCGGCATGGAGAAGAGCTTCCAGATGGCGGGCGTGAAGGTCTACTGGGGCGACACCTCCAATGGGCAAGAGGCCTGGCGCTGCGTCAACGGCATGAAGCTCGTCGGCGCGACGTCACTTGCGCCCGACCGCTTCGCGGACGTCGGCCTCGCGCGGCTCGTAGCGTCCGGGCACCGGCTCCGCCGGTAGCGACCGCCGGCGCGAGAGCCGCTCGAACGCGATTCCGGCGAAGATGAGGACGCCGCCCGCGATCTCGAGCCCGTGCAGCGACTCCGAGAGCAGCACGAGCGCGAAGATGACGGCGAAGAACGGCTGCAGGTTCGCGAAGAGCGACGCCCGGGAGGCGCCCACGCGGTCGATCGACGTGAACCAGAGAATGTTCGTCAGGAAGAGCGGCCCGACGACCGCGTAGCCGAACCCGAGCCAAACCTTCCAGCCGAACGAGAACTGCTCCTCGCGCAGCTGCGGGATGCTGGCGAGCGCGAGCGGCACCCAGCCGATCGCCAGGACGAGAGCACTGATCCGATACGGCGAGTAGCGGCGCATGAGCGGCGCGATCGACACCGTGTAGCAGGCCCACGTGAGCGCGGTCGCGATTGCGACGAGCGTTCCCGTGAGGCCCGAGCCGACGCTGCCGTTCGCGAGCGCGATGAGAGCGACGCCGCCGAACGTGATCGCCGCGCCAATCCAGAACTCGCTCGCGAGGTGCTCGAGCCGGAGCGCGAGCGAGATCAGCCCGATGAAGATCGGCGTCGTCCCGAGCAGGAGCGCGACCGTGGAGGCGTGCGCGAGCTTGACGCCGTACACGAAGCAGAGCTGGTTGAGAAAGATCATCGCCGCGGCGAGCAGCACGAACCGCAGATCGCGCCGCGCGATCCAGAACGAGCGCTCCCGGTAGTAGGTGAAGCCCCAGAAGAGCGCGATCGCGACGAAGTACCGGATCGTCCCGTACGCGAGCGGCCTCCAGCCGTGCTGGAACATGTACTTCGTAACCGTGATGTTGAGTGCCCAGAGGAGGACGGTCCCGAAGAGCATCGCGTCGACGAGCGAGCCTCTGCGCACTTCCTGAACCTACCGATTAGGCTTTTGGCGATGGCCGAGCCAACCGTCGCCGACATCGACGCTCTCGTCGGGCCCGCGACGCCTCACTTCGCGTACCAGTTGCGTGCCCGGGTCCGGGAGCTCGTCCTGGACCTGCCCGACGACCACCCGGTCCGCCGCTACGCGGAGGAGCAGATGGATCTCCTCGACCGCCTCGGCCATGCCTCGAGCAAGGCCGCGGACGGCGGCCGCGAGCCGCGCTCGCGGCCCGGCTGGTCGGAGCTGCCGAGCGCCGCGCCCGCCGACTCGCCGCTCCCGCCATGAGCGTAGGCTCGACGGAGCTCATCAAAGAGCGAAGGCGCCGGCTTTGCCGGCGCCGGTAGCGGGAGATGAACCTGGACGGCTCGTCGGTCCTCGTGACCGGCGGGACACGGGGGATCGGGCTCGCCGTCGCGCTCCGGCTCGTCCGCGACGGCGCGCGACGCGCGGTGCTCGGGTACATGCGGAACGACCGCGCCGCCGAGGCCGCGGCGGAGGCGGTGCGCGGAGCCGGCGCGGAGCCCGTGCTCGTGCGCGGCGAGGTCTCGAAGCCGGCCGTCGTCGAGGAGCTGGCCTCGCACGGTCCGTACCGGGTCGTCGTCCACAACGCCGCGACGGGGGTGATCCGGCGGGCACTCGAGACGGAGGACAAGCACTGGGACTGGACGCTGAACGCGAATGCTCGGGCGCTCCTCTCGCTCGCCCGCGCCACCGCGCCGGCGATGGGCGAGGGGTCGTCGATCGTGGCGATCTCGAGCCTCGGCGCGCAGCGTGTTCTCGAGAACTACGTCCTCGTCGGCACGTCGAAGGCCGCGCTCGAGTCGGTCGTCCGGTACCTCGCCGTCGAGCTCTCGCCGACGGTGCGGGTGAACGCAGTCTCGGGCGGAGTCGTGCACACGGGCGCGCTCGACCACTTCCCGAACAAGGACGAGCTGCTCCGCTCGGTCGAGCGAACTCCGGCGGGCCGCCTCGTCGAGGCCGACGACATCGCGAGCGCCGTCTCCTTCCTCTGCTCACCCGACGCGGACATGGTGCGTGGGCAGACGCTCGTGGTCGACGGGGGCTTCTCCCTTCCGGCCTGATGGAGCCGACCGAGCGCAACCGGAGGGCGTTCGACGAGATGCAGCGTCGCCGGCGTCTCGCGCGACCTGGCTTGCCGCCGATCGTGAAGGCGACCCTAGGGGACCTGACGCAGAAACGCGTCCTGCACCTCCAGTGCGGCAGCGGTGAGGCGAGCGCCGACCTGGCCGATCAGGGCGCCGTCGTCACCGCGGTCGACGCGTCGGAGCAGCTGCTCGACTCCGCGCGCGAGCGGTGGCCGAAGATCCTCTGGATCCGTGCGGAGGCCGACGCGCTTCCCGCCGAGCTGCGTCGCGGCCGGTTCGATCTCGTCTACTCCCCCGAAGGCCTGATCGGCGGGCTGCGCGATCTTGATACGTGGGCGAAGGGGCTCGCGGACGCGCTTCACCCGCGCGGGGAGCTCCTCGTCTACGACGACCATCCGGTCGCCCTCTGCCTCGACGGGCTCCAGCACTGGCATTACGACTACTTCGAGGAGGGCTTCTGGCGGCTCGGCAGGATCGCCACGACGCTCATTCACGCCGGCTTCCACGTCGAGGCGTTGGAGGAGTATCCCGTCGAGCGGCGCGTCCCCGGGACGTTCCTGCTCTACGCTCGACGCGAGGGGTAGGTGTCGGGCTCCGAGTACGACGGACGCCGCTTCGGCGAGGCTCCTACGCGAGCCGGGCGAGCGCCTCGTCGACCTCCTCGGTCGAGATCGTGAGCGGCGGCGTCGCCTGAATCAGCGAGCCGTCGAGACCCGCCGGGACGACGAGCACGCCGCGCTCGAGCGCGTCGGCGGCGCTACCCGCGCGTGCGCGGAGGAGTCCGCGACCGTGCCAGCCTGCGGCTTCGAAGCGCGCTCCCATGGCCTCCACGTGGTCCAGCAGGGCGGGCACCTCCGCGAGCACGACGAGCGCCGCCGCGCACGCCAGCGGGTTGCCGACGTGGGTGTGCGTGTACGGGTCTGCCTCGCCGAGCTGCCAGAGCCCGGCGAGGTCATCCCGCACGAAGAGCGCGGCGGAGAGGGGCAGCCCGCCGCCGAGCGCCTTGCCGACGCAGAGGACGTCCGCAACGGCGGCGCCGGGCCAGAGCTCGCCGACCCGGCCGAGCCCGGCATAGATCGCGTCGACCACGAGCAGCGCGCCCGCCTCGTCGCAGCGTGACCGGAGCGTCTCGAGGAAGCCGTCCGGCGGCACGCGCGAGCCGGCGCGGCCCTGCACGGGCTCGACGATCACGCACGTCGTCCCGTCCGGCAGGCGCCCCGGGTCGACGCCGTACTCGCGCCGGTGCACCGGACCGGGCAGCCAGGCCCCCCACGGAGCGCGGAACTGCTCGAAGCCGGTTGCCGCCAGCGCGAGCAGGCCCGTGCCGTGATAAGCGCCTTCGAAGGCGACGATGCCGGTGCGCCCGTTCGCGAGGTGGGCGGTGCGGAGCGCGATCTCGACGGCGTCTTCGCCGGTCACACCGAGCTTCGACGGCCACGGCAGGGCGGCGCGCAGCTCCGCCGTCACCGCCGCGTCAGCGAGGTCGCCGAGTGCGTGCACGACCTCCTGTGCGCGCCAGACAGCGAGGATGCGCGGATCGCGATGGCCGAGCGCGGCGACGCCGAAGCCTCCGCTCAGGTCGAGGAGCTCGCGCCCGTCGTCGAGAGTGACGCGACAACCCTCGGCCTTCGTCCAGATCACGAGCGGCCGAAGACCCGCGCGACGGTCGAGCGCGCGATCGTCCCCGCCATCGTCGGGTTCTCCTGCAGGCGGCGCAGCGAGTACTCGTACCACTGCTCGCCGTACGGGACGTAGACGCGCAGCGGGTGCCCGTCGGCCACGAGCTCGCTCGCACGATGCTCGCGAACGCCCAGCAGCATCTGGAACTCGTAGCCCTCCGCTCCGCGCACACGCTGGAGCGCTTGCCCGATGAGCCATTCGTCGTGCGTCGCGACGGCGAGGTACGAAGCTGACTTCTGCAGCGCGTCCAGCGCGCATACGAAGTTCGCGCGGACGGCGTCGTAGTCCGTGAACGCGATCGACGCAGGCTCGAGGTAGATGCCCTTGCAGATGCGGACGTTGGGCGCGAGCTCGGCGAGCGAGCGAATGTCGTCGAGCGTCCGCCGCAGGCGTGCCTGCAGCACGATGCCGACGTTGTCGAAGCCGTCCTCGCGCAGCTCACGGTAGAGCTGCAGGGTCTCGGAGGTCGTGGACGAGTCCTCCATATCGATGCGCACGAAGTTGCCGTGGGCCGCGCGCAAGATGAGCTCGACATTCTCGCGGCAGAGATCGTAGGAGAGGTCGAGGCCGAGCGCGGTCGGCTTAACGCTCGCGTTCGAGTCGAGCTGCTCCTCTTCGATCGCGGCGAAGACGTCGCAGTACTCCTGTGCGATCGCGCTCGCCGTCTCCTCGCGCCCGATCTCCTCGCCGAGGACGTCGATCGTCCCGCACTTGCCCTCGTCGTTCAGAGCTCGAACCGTCGTCACCGCGTCGGCGAGCGTCGGGCCGGCGATGTAGCGCGAGGAGAACAGCTGCACCACCGGCTTCGGCACGGCCGGCAGCACGCGAACGAGGGTCCGGTCCAGCAGCGTCACGCCGCGGGAATCTACTCGCGCATGAAGCCCTGGCGGGCAGCGCTCACGAGCGCCACCGCCTCGGGGAAGAGGACGCGCATGGCGTCCCGCATCGCAATCGCCTGCTCGTCGATGCTGCCCTGAACCTGGATCTGGGCGAGCGCCGCCGACGTGAGCTCGACCGCGGTGTTGAGCGTGAGCGTCGCGAACTGCTCGCGCTGCGCCTCCTGCACGCTCTCGGCTTGCTTCTCGGCGAACTCGCGCAGGCTGCGCATGAGGTCGTCGGGGTCGCCGCCGAACGGGAAGCCGAAGCCGCCGCTACCTTCCATGCTTCTAGGCTAGCGGTCCCTTGTACGTTCGCTCGACCTCCGCCGCGAGCTCCTCGACCGCCGGCAGCGCCTGCTGCATCGCCGATGCAAAGGGAGAGCCGGCATCGTCGCCGAGCGCCTGCTCGAGTCGCCGGGAGGCGGCGCCGATCCGGTCGAGATAGTCGGTGGTCGCGAGCCGCGGCTCCGTCCCGAGCGCGTCTTCGAGAGCGCGCGCGGCCGCTTCCGCCTCTTCGATACCCGCGGGAGCGTCGGTCGTGCGGATCTCGGCCAGACGCGCGATCAGCTGCGGCACGTCGCCCCCTCCCGCGCTCTCGACGGCCACCTCGCATAGGCCCGCGAGCGACGCGGCCTCGTGGACGGAGCGGCGGTCGGCGACGGGACGGCCGTCGTCGTCGAACGCGAGCCACGCGTGCCCTCCTTCGGACTCGAACGCACACAGGTAGAGGCGGCCGACGTCGAGCGGAGCGGCGGCGAGGATGCCCACCAGACGCTCTCCCGGTGCCGCGAAGGTCGCGGCCGCAGCCCCGATGCGCTCGAGGTCGTCGCTCAGCGCCACCGGCGGATCGTAGACTCGGTCCCTTGGTCGAGGTCTCCGCGAGGACCCGTCACGCCCGCGAGCTCTTCGCACCGCTCGGTCCGAAGTACGACCGGTACGCGCGGGCGCTCTCGTTCGGGCAGGACCCGCGCTGGCGCCGCTTTCTCGTTTCGCGCGTGCCGGCCGATGCGCAGCGCGTGCTCGACGTCGCAACCGGCACGGGTGCTGTCGCGATCGAGCTGGCCCGCGTCTCGCCGAGGCGGTCGGTGGTCGGTGTCGATCAGAGCGTCGAGATGCTCGCCGCGGGTCGTACGCGCGTCGCGGAGGCCGGGCTCGAGCGGCGGATCGAGCTTCGGGAGGGCCGCGCGGAGACGCTGCCGTTCGCGGACGGCGAGTTCGACGCGCTCACGTTCACCTATCTGTTGCGTTACGTCGACGATCCGAGGGCGACGCTGGCCGAGCTTGCGCGCGTCGTACGTCCGGGCGGGGTTGTCGCAATGCTCGAGTTCGGCGTGCCGCAAGGCGTTTGGCGCCTGCTCTGGGAGCTGTACGTGCGCGTGGGCCTTCCCGCCGCCGGTGCACTCGTCTCGCCGGCATGGCGGGACGTCGGCCGCTTCCTCGGCCCGAGCATCCGCGATTTCTGGCACCGCCATCCGGCCGGCGCGCTCCCCGAGCTCTGGCGCGCGGCCGGCATCGGCGACGTGCGCGCGCAGCGCCTCAGCGTCGGCGGCGGCGTCGTCGTCTGGGGGATCCGGTCGTGAGCAGCGAGTCCCGTCCCGCGTTCTACGCGCTCGCCCCGGGCGGCTGGCGCGACTATGTCACGCTGCTTCATCCGCCGTACACGCTGTGGCACCTGTCGTACGTCGCCGTCGGCGCCGCGCTGGCCCCGCAGACCAGGTGGGGCATTCTCGGCTGGACCGTGCTCGCATTCTTCCTTGCGCTCGGCGTAGGCGGGCACGCGCTGGACGAGCTCGCGGGTCATCCGCTCGGGACCCGGATCCCGCGCAGGCTCCTCGCCGCGCTCGCGGTCGTCTCGATCGCGGCTGCGTGCGGGATCGGGCTCGTCGTCGCCGCGCGGACGACGTGGTGGCTCGTGGCCTTCATCTGCGTCGGCGCGTTCCTCGTCGTGGCCTACAACCTCGAGCTCTTCGGCGGCGCGTTCCATTCCGACCTCTGGTTCGCGGCGTCCTGGGGAGCCTTTCCGTTGCTGACGGCGTACTTCGCCTCGGCGGAGCGGCTACGCGTGGACGCGGTCGTGGGTGCAGCGTTCGCGGTCGCGACGAGCCTCGCCCAGCGGACCCTCTCGACGCAGGTCCGTGCCGCTCGCCGGCGCGGCGGTGACGTCCAGGCGGCACGTCCGGCGGAGGTGGCGCTGAAGCTCCTGTCTGCGGCGATGCCGCTGCTCGCCGGAGCGCTCCTTCTGAGCCGGTCCGGCTGACGGCCTACCATTTGGCGATGCAGCTGACCAGCGTCATGGACATCGTCTTTGCGGCGGGAATCGCGGTCGCCGTCCTCGCCCTCGCCGGTGCGGCCGTCGGCTTCCTCTCTCGACGCGCGCTCGTCGTCCTCGCGTGGGTCGAGCTCGTCGCTGCGCTCGCCGGCTGGGTCGTCTTCGCGCTGCACCACTCCCACGAGCGGGAGCTCGCCGTCGCGGCCGCGGGGCTCACGGCGTGCGCGCTCGTCGCCGCGTCGTCGTTCCTCCTCGCCCGCGCCCGAGCCCGGATCGCCGACACAGATGGGCATCTCGAGGCCGCTCAGTCGGAGCTGCGCGCACTGGTCGACCGTGAGGCCAAAGACCGCGCTGCCGAGCTCGAGCGTGCGCTCGCACGCGCACGCGCCGACTCCGTCTCGCTCCTCGTCGCCGAGGAGCGCAAGATCGCGGAAGACCGGCGACGTGAGTTCGCACAGCGCGAGCGCGACTACGCGTCGAAGCTGACCGAGGCCCTGACCGCGACGCAGAGTCAGGTCGAGCAGCGGCTTGCAGGCTGGGCACAGGATCTCGACCGCGCCGCCGAGGTGTCGAGGGGACGGATCGCCGAGCTCGGGCACCGGCAGAAGCAGCTGCTCTCCGAGGTCGAGCTTCGTCTCGCGGCAGATGCTGACCGTCTCGGCGCGGAGAGCGAGGAGCAGCGTGCAGCTGTGCAACGGATGCGCGGGGAGGTCGAGCACGCGCTCGAGCAGACGGTCGCGGCCGCACATGCCGAGGTCGACGCGCACGCAGCCGAGCGGCGACGGGCCCTCCACGAGCTCGAGGAGCGCATGCGGCAGCGCGAGCGTGAGCTGCTCGGGCGAATCGAGCGCGAGGAAGGCGAGGTGGCCGCCCGCATCCGCGCAGGCTTCGAGGACGTGGAGCGCCGCCAGGTCGAGCAGCTCGAGCGCGTCGTCAAGCGCGCCGCGGCGACCTACTCGGACGAGGCGGCGATGCAGTTCTCCGCCGTTGTGAAGCGGAGTCGCGAGGACGCCGCGCGTCGGCTCTCACGTGAGCTCGAGCGCGCCGTCGAGGTCTTCGCCCGTCAGGCGGAGTCCGTGCTCGCCGAACGCCTGGCGCACGTCGGCGACGCTGGTGCGCAACGTCTCGAGCATCGTCTCGCGGACGCCACGGCGGCGCTCGAGCAGCAGCGGGACGAGCGCCTCGCCGCCGTCGACGGGCGCATCGCGGAGCTCGAGGCGGACATCCGCCGGCGGCTCGACGAGCTGGCCGCCGACGCCGACGCCGAGCGTGGGGTGATCGAGGCGCGCCTGCAGGATCTCCTGAGGCGCCTGGGCTCGGCCGATGCGCTCAGCACCTAATTACAGGTCCCGAACGTTTTTCGGCCAACAAAGGGGGTGCAGGGTTCGTCGTAGGAACCACGAACGTACGGAGCCATGAGCGAGATGACCGAGATAGCGGAACCTGATACGAGCGAGCGCTCGAAAGTGGAGAGCTGGCGCCTCCACGTGCTCATCGAGGCCGGCTATCCGCTGTCGCTCGCCGAGCGTCTCGCCGCCAGCGAAGCCGACCTGCACCTCGCGGTCGAGCTCGTCGGCCAGGGCTGCGAGCACGCCACGGCCGCCGAGATCCTGCTCTAGCGGGACCCGCCCTCCTCGGACGATATCGCGCCCAGTACGCTGCGCGCGTGAGCAAGGTCGCTCCACTCCCGTACGGCGATCGCACCGTCTACTCGGTGGCGAGCTTCAACCGCGGCGTCGCGCAGTGGCTCACCAAGCTGCCCACGCTCTGGGTCGAGGGCGAGGTCACGGAGCTGAAGCGGCACGACCGCTGGGCGACCGTCTTCTTCACCCTGAAGGATCCGGGTGACGGCTCATGCGTCGGCGTGACGATGGCACGCCGCCGCTTCGACGCGCTCCGGCTCGATCTCGCGGACGGCGAGCGCGTTCAGGTCTTCGGCCGTCCCGAGCTCTTCGAGCAGCGCGGCGACTACCGCATGCGGGCGCTGACGATCGAGCGTCTCGGAGTCGGTGCGCACCTCGCCGCCCTCGAGCGTCTCAAGACGAAGCTCGCCGCCGAGGGCCTCTTCGCCGCCGACCGGAAGCGGCTCCTCCCGCTGCTTCCCCGCCGCATCGGGCTCGTGACCGGCAGCGACGCAGCGGCGAAGCGCGACGTGATCACGACGATCCAGGGCAGGTTCCCCGGCGCGAACGTGCTCGTCGCCGAGACGTACGTCCAAGGCCCGCGAGCCGCGGCAGGCGTGATCGACGCGCTCGGCGCGCTTTGCGCCCAGCCGCACCTCGACGTGATCGTGCTCGCGCGCGGCGGCGGCAGCTTCGAGGACCTGCTCCCGTTCAGCGACGAGCGACTCGTCCGTGCAGTCGCGGCCTGCCCGGTGCCGATCGTGTCGGCGGTCGGGCACGAGCAGGACACGCCGCTCTGCGACCTCGCGGCCGACGTTCGCGCGTCGACGCCGACCGCTGCCGGCAAGCTCGTCGTCCCCGAGCTCTCTCAGTTGTCGGGCAAGCTCGACCGCCTACGCGAGGCGCTCGCGCGAAGCGTTCAGCGCACGCTCGAACGGGACGCGCAGGCGCTGGAGCGCTCCGCGGAACGACTCCGGGCCGCACCGCACCTCACTCTCGACCGGCAGGGCCAGCGCGTCGAACGAGCGCACGAGCGCTTGAGGCAGGCGCCCGCGCTCGCGGTCGAGCGCAAGCGGGCGGCGCTCGAGTCGACCGCCGGCCGACTACGTGTGTTGTCCCCGTTGAAAACACTCCAACGAGGGTACGCGATCGTTCGGACGGAGTCGAAGGTCGTGACGGCCCGCACGGACGTCTCCCCCGGCACACATGTGCAGGTGCGCGTCGCGGATGGGTCGTTCGGTGCCGTCGTGGAAGAGGAAGAGCATTGACGCAGCCAGAGCAGACGTTCGAGGCTGCGCAGGCCGAGCTCGAGCAGATCGTGACGCGGCTCGAGCAGGGCCAAGTGTCGCTCGACGAGACGCTCGCGCTCTGGGAGCGAGGCGAGAGCCTCTACGCCTACTGCCGGGCGAAGCTCGACTCGGCTCAGGGCAAGGTCGAGGAGCTAGCCCGCCGCGTCGAGCAGGCGCGTCCCGAGCCGCAGGCCTAGCTCGAGAAGGTCGTCGGCGGCAAGCTCGGGATCCCCGGAGAGCGCGATCGTCTCCACATCGGGCAGAGGCGCGGCGACGACCCCGCCGAAGACGACGCAGTCGACGCCGGCTGCCCTGCAGCGTCGCGCGACCTCCACTGGAGCCTTGCCCTCGGACGTCGTCGCGTCGACGCGCCCCTCACCGGTGACGACGAGGTCGAACGGCCCGGGATCGAAGCCGACGAAGTCGAGCACGGCCGCGGCTCCTGCGAGCAGCTCGGCGCCGAGGGAGGCCAGCGCCGCTCCGAGGCCGCCCGCGGCTCCGGCACCCGGCAGCTCGGCATACGGCGCGAGCGCATCGAGAGCGCGGAACCGCGCTTCGAGCTCCTCGACCTGCGCCGGCGTCGCTCCTTTCTGCGGCCCGAAGATCCTCGGTGCCTCGTAGAGCGTCGTCCGCACGTCGCAGAGAACCGTCGTCGGCGCCGGCAGCGCGTCGAGCACCTCGAGCAGGCCGGCACCTGCGTCCATGTTCGCGGTGCCGCCGAGCGCCACGACGAGCCGCTCCGGGGTCAACCGCTTGATCAACTCGCCGAAGCCCCGGCTCGACGCGACCATGACGTCGAGGCGCTCGGGATCGAACGGAATGACCTCGGCGGCTTCGACGAACGTCGCGCCGTCGCGCCGCCCGACGCGCGCGTTCCTCGGGCGGCCGAACGCGTCCTCCGCCTCGACGTAGCCGACGAGGTCGCAGAGCGCGTCGACCGTTCCTTCACCGCCGTCCGCCAGCGGCAACGGCACGCATTCGACGCCCGCATCTGCGAAGCCGTCTCCGAGCGCGGCCGCAGCTTCGCGCGCCGAGAGGACGCTCTTGAGGCTAGCCGGACACGCGAGCGCGCTCGGTGCGGCCATCTGCCTGCACCTCCTCCTCCCCCTCGGTCTCCTCGTTCATCTCGGCCTGCGCGGCGGACGGCATCACGCGCAACATCGCGAGCGACAGTCCCTCGCGCGCGAGGAACAGCAGACCGACCCCGATGCCGACGGATGCCTCGATCGCCTGCAGGCCGAACCCGAACGCGACGCCATGCGCATATCGGACGCCGTAGCTCGCCTTGAGCGGCGTCGCGATCGCCACCTGCACGAGCCCCACGTTGCCGGGCCAGAGCGGGAAGACCGTCGCAACGTTCATCAGCAGCAGCACGACGGCTGCGGCCGGGAGGGGCGCGTGGATGTCGAAGGCGCGCATGGCCGTGTAGACGGCGAGCAGCTGACAAACCCACCCTGCGATCTGAAACAGGATCGCGACCGTCGCCCCGACCGGCGAGCGCATGACGCCGAGTCCCTGTCGTGCCATCGTCAGGAGCCGCCGTGCGGCGCCGATCCCGTCGAGCCCCCGTGTGTTCGGCTTGCGGGCGCTCGCAAAGGCGAACGTGAAGAGCGCAGCGCCGACGCCGACGAAGACGAGCAGGCTCGTGATCGCCCAGGCAGGGATCTTCGCGGTGCGGACGACGTACAGAATGAGGAGCACCACGGGCACGAGGTCGAACACACGGTGCGCGAACACCGTCCCCACGAGGGTCGCCCAGGTGCCGCGGCGTCGCGGAAGCTTCCGGGTCAGCACGGCCACCCGTGCGAGCTCACCGATCCGTCCCGGCAGCACCGCATTCGCGAAGAGGCCGACGGAGAAGGCCGAGAAGACCAGCAGGAAGCTCGGATGCGGCGGCGGCATCGCCTGGTTGATCACCGTCCTCCAGGCGAGTGCGCGCATGACGACTGAGAGCAGGTTGAGCGCGATCGCAATGACGACCCAGCTCCACCGCACCTGGGCGAACGCGTCGCCGATCGAGGTGAGGCTCGGGCCGCGCCACCAGAGGAGCGCAAGGACGCCTGCCATGAAGACGAGCGAGACCGCGACGCGGATCGCGTTCGACCGGGGAAGCGACAGCCGGCGGATCCTCATGCAGCCCGTGTGACGAGTGAGTCGTAGATCTCGACGAGCCGCCGGCCGATCGCATCCCACGAGTAGCGCTCCTGCGCGAGGCGCCGCCCCGCGAGCCCCATCGCCTGCCGTCGCGGCTCGTCTGCCAGCAACTGCTCGACGGCTGCAACGAGCGCCCGGGCGTCGCCGGCGGGAAAGGAGATCGAGCTCTCGGGGTCCATGACGTCGCGGTACCCGGGAATGTCCGATGCGACAACCGGTGTCGCACAGGCGAGCGCCCGAGTAAGGACGATCCCGAAGCTCTCGCCTCCGAGAGACGGGGCGACGAGCGCCTTCGCGGCCAGCAGCTCCTCGGTGAACCTGTCCTGCGGCAGGAAGCCGAGGACGTCGATGCCGTCCTCGGCGACGCGGAGCCGCGCCATCAGCAGGCGTACACGCAACGGGTCGGCGCCGCAGATGCGCAGGGTCGCGCCCGTCCGCCGCCGGATCTCCGGCCAGGACTCGAGCAGGACGTGGAGGCCCTTGCGGGTCTCGTGACGGCCCGCGAAGACGATCCGGCTCTCGCGGCCTCCCGGATCGGCGTGAGGGGGGATCAGGGCGCCGTTCGGGATGATCTCGTAGTTGCCGGGAAGCCAGCGCGCAGCAGACTCGAGCGCAGACGCGGATACGGCGATCCGGTGGTCGATCCGGTCGGCGAGGAAGCCCCACGCCCGCTTGCCGAAGCGCATCCAACCGAGATCGCCGTTCGCGTGAAACGTCGCGACCATGGGCGCGGTGCACATTGCGAGCGTGGCGACGCACGGCGTCGGCGTCATCGGCTCGTGCATGTGCACCACGTCGAAGCGCTCGCGCGCGAGCGCCTGTCGGATGCGGAAGACCGAGCGTGGGCTGAGAATGATGTTCGGGAGCGTCCCATTCGCCGGGACGATCACGGAGCGGCCGATCGGGATCACATCGGGCGGCGGCGAGCCGTGCCGTCCATGACGCGGGTGCAGCACGCGCGTGAACTGTCCGGGTGGGTCGTTGCCCATGATCGTCTTCACCTCGTGCCCGAGCCGCGTCAGCGCATCTGACTGGAGCTCGGCGTGCTCGACGACGCCGCCCCAGAAGGACCACGAATACGGAACGACGATCCCGACCTTCACCGGCGCCCATTATCGTCGGCGGGCCGTGCGGCTCCGCTCACCACACGATCGCGAGATCTTGCGGCTCGCGCTACCGGCGCTCGGCGCGCTCGCCGCCGAGCCGCTGTACGTGCTCGTCGATACGGCGATCGTCGGCCATCTCGGTCGGCCGCAACTGGCCGCGCTCGGGCTCGCCGGGACGGTGCTCGCCGGCACGTTCACGATCTTCAACTTCCTGACCTACGGGACGACGGCCGTCGTCGCCCGCGCGAGCGGTGCAGGCCGGGACGAGCGGGCGGCCCGGCTCGCCGCACAGGCGCTCTGGGTCTCGCTCGCGATCGGTGTGGTGTTGGTTACGGTGTGTGAGGCGCTCGCGTCGCCGCTCCTCCGCGGCCTCGGCGGCCATGGGCATTCGGGAGAGCTCGCGCTCCTCTACTTCCGGATCGGCGCGCTCGGATTGCCGGCAGCTCTCATCGCGCTCGCCGGGCAGGGCTACCTGCGAGGCGTCTCGAACCTGCGCAGGCCGTTGGAGATCGTCGTGGCGGCGAATGCCCTGAATGTCGTCCTCGAGGTCGTCTTCGTCTACGGGTTTCACTGGGGCGTGGCGGGGTCGGCTGCAGGGACCGCAATCGCGCAGGCCGCGATGGGGATTGCGTTCACGGTGGAGCTGCTGCGCCCCCATGCGGACGCGAAGCGCCCGAGCCTGCGCGAGATGAGACCGATGATGCGCGTCGGCCGGCAGATATTCGTGCGGACATCGGCGCTCTATGCGTCGTTCCTCGTTGCTGCGTCCGTCTGTGCGCGGATGGGAGATGCGCAGCTCGGTGCCCATCAGATCGCGCTACAGCTGTTCTTCTTCCTCGCGCTCACCCTCGACGCGGTCGCGATCGCCGGTCAGGTGATCGTCGGACGGATGCTCGGCGGCGGCGACGCGGACGGCGCGTACGCCGCGGCTCTTCGAATGATCGTGTGGTCGGTGATCGTCGGCGCCGTGTTCGCAATCGTGCTGGGGCCACTCGCCCACCTCGTCCCACGCGCCTTCAGCGACGATCGAGCCGTGCTGCACCAAGCCGTTCTCCTGTGGCCGTTCTTCGCGCTCATGCAGCCGCTCTGCGGCGCCGTCTTCGCGCTCGACGGGATCCTGATCGGGGCAAGCGACACCGGCTACCTCATGTGGTCGATGCTCGCGGCAAGCGCCCTCTTCATCGCGCTCGCGGCGCTCGCGTATGGGCTCGGCTGGGGCGTGGTCGGCGTCTGGGTCGCTCTCGACGTGCTGATCGCAACGCGGCTCGCGCTCCTCGCGGTGCGCTTCGCCGGACGCCGCTGGGCCGTCGTAGGCTGGGGATAGGATTGCTCGATGAACGGGCTGGCCGAGCTCCACACGCATCTCGGGGGCTCGGTCTCTTCCGACATCCTTTGGACGCTTGCCCACGAGCAGGGTATTGCGCTCCCGGTCAAGGACTATTGGGACTTCGACCGCCTCGTCACGGTGAGCGATCCGCGCGGCGTTCCCGACCTGAACGCCCTCGACGCGATCTACCACTGGACGGAGTTGATCCAATCGAGCCCGCTGGCGGTCGAGGTCTCCGTGCACGCGGCCATCGGCGGCGCATACCGCTCGCAGGGGATCACGACGCTCGAGCTGCGCTTCAACCCGATGAAACGGAACCGCGGCGGCGAGCGCGACCTCGACCACATCATCCTCGCGGCGATACGCGGGCTCGACCGCGCGAGCCTCGAGTACCCGCAGGTGCAGGCGGGGTTGATCCTGATGATGGACCGCACGTTCTCGGCTCGGCAGAACGAGGTGATCGTCGAGAAGGCCGCGCGCTGGGCGTCGCGTGGGATCGTCGGTGTGGACATCGCGGGACCGCGCCCCGGCGGCAGGCACTTCGACTACCGCAGCGTGCAACCCATGGTCGACTCCGCGCGGGAGGCCGGGCTCGGAGTGACGATCCACGTCGGCGAGGAGGGCGCCGAGGTAGGCCGCAACGAGATCGGCGAGGTGCTCGAGGTCCTCCGGCCTGACCGGATCGGGCACGGCATCCTCGCCGCGGGCGACGAGGAGCTGATGCGCGAGCTTCGCGACGCCGAGGTCGTGCTCGAGATCTGCCCGACCTCGAACCTCCTCACCAAGGCGCTCGCCGACGAGGCCGCGGTGCGCGACGTCTTCCGCACATTTGTCGACAGAGGCGTCCGGTTCACGATCGCGACCGACGGCCCGGAGATGATGCGCACCCACTTGCGCGACGAGTTCGACCTTCTGCTGCGGATCGGCGCACTCACGCAGGACGAGCTCGACGAGGCGGACACCCGTGGGCACGAGGTGAGCTTCGTCCGGGGCGGCTTCCGCGCGGCGCGGGTGTAGCGCCGGGCTCGACGGCACTCGAGGGCTCGCGGCGTCTCCCGGACATTTGTCGACGGAGACTTCCGTGGCTCTCCAGAAAGGTGTATGCGCCGGCGAATACTCCCATCGGCCGATGGTCGGCCGCTCCGGTTCCCCGTAGCCTCGCCGGCATGATGAAGAAGCGGAACGGAGCGGATTTCACGCTGACGGAACGCCAGGTGCAGGTCGTTGTGCTGATCGCGCTCGGCTGCTCGAACGAGGAGGTCGGCGAGAGGCTCGGCATCTCCGCGCGCACCGCGAAGGCGCACTGTGACGTGCTGCGCCAGAAGCTCGGCGTGGCACGGCGGCGACAGATTCCCGCTGCATTCAGGACGCTCACGGGAGAAGACCCCCTCGCTCGTGGGCTCGCGCCGGCAACAGCCGGCGTCGGGGGCTGACGGCAACCGCGCCCGGCGTGCGTGCCCCGGGCGCGGGCCCCCTTTCTCACCGATTTGACACCGTAGGTACCTTGCTGGGTCGCGGGACGCAGGAACCGAGGGGGCACGCGTCGCCTTACCAATCGACTGGAAGAAAGTTTGGTCACGACGCGGCCCAACGGGCAGAGCTACATCATCAAACGTCCACGCCTGACAAGGCTCCTGGACGAATCAGAAGCGCGGATCATTCTCCTCTGCGCGCCCGCCGGCTACGGCAAGACGACGCTCGCCCGGGAATGGGTAGAGGAGTCGAGGCACAAGTGGGCGTGGTACAGCCTCCGACCTACTGATTGCGACGTCGCCGGGCTCGCCTCCGGGCTGGCAGGGCTGTTTGCAGGCCCCCAGACAATCGATCCCGTCGAACGCGTTCGCAGTTTGGCGGCAAGCGGGCAACCCATCGAAGCTCTCGCGCATACGGTCGCTGTCGCAGCCGCACGGAGCGGGGCAACCCTGGTTATCGACGACTATCACCACGCCATCGAGTCAGCGGAGGCGAATGACTTCATACGCGAGCTTGTCCTGCGGACGACGCTCCGCATCGTCCTGACAAGCCGCGTCCGACCCGATTGGCTGACCGCGCGAAACGTTGTCTACGGAGACGCGACAGTCATCGGCCGAGACGATCTTGCGTTCACGGACCAAGAAGCACGTGAAGCCTTAGGTGGGGCCTCGAGATCGGATAATCCCGAGATACTCGACATGGCGAGCGGCTGGCCGGCGATCATCGGAATGGCGGCTGTCCAGGAATGGGTTCCTCCCATATCGCCAGGACTCGCTCCAAGCGCTCTCTATGACTTTCTTGCGGACGAGCTGTTTGGCAGCGTGCAGCCGCGTCTGCAGGAGAGCCTGCTCTGCCTGGCAGCCGGTGGAGACGCAAATTTGAATGTTGCTCGTGAACTGCTGGGCGTCGACTTCGATGACGTAATGGCAGAAGCAGATCTTCGAGGGTTCGTAAGCCACGACCCAGATGGATCACCGACAATCCATCCGCTGCTGAGGGACTTCCTGCTTACCCGACTGCGGCGTCAGGGCCAACGCCGGATCGCAGCTGTCGCCCATCGGGTCGTGCGCCTTCTAGTGGAAGCGCGATGCTGGGACGCGTGCCTCACCACCCTGCAACGCTTT
>DASSGL010000050.1:0-2443 GCA_035693525.1 Gaiellaceae bacterium
GATCGGACGCAGCCAGATCCAGCTGCTCGGGAAGCTGATGCACTACACGGGCCAGTTCGCGATCCTGTCCGCGGCCTCGACGGCGACGAACCAGAACGCCTGGATCAAGTACATGAAGCTCGAGCTCAAGAAGCCGCGGTACAAGAACATGAAGCTCGTGAAGATCTACTACGGCAACGACAACCCGGCGCAGTCGCGGCAGGCGACCGTGAGCATGCTGCAGGCGTACCCGAACCTGAAGGGGATCGAGTCGCCGACGACGGTCGGGATCTCGTCGGCGGCGCAGTATCTCTCCACGTCGAAGTACAAGAAGAAGGTCGTGCTCACGGGCCTCGGCCTGCCGAGCCAGATGAAGAAGTACGTCCACAACGGCACGGTGACGGCGTTCGCGCTGTGGAACCCCGAGGACCTGGGGTACCTCGCGGGCTACGCGGTCTCCGCGTTCGCCGAAGGCACGATCACGGGCAAGGTCGGCGAGAAGTTCAAGGCCGGCAAGCTCGGCTCGTACACGATCATCAAGGGGCCGGACGGGCGTCCGCAGGTGATCCTCGGGCCGCCGTTCACCTTCACGATCAAGAACGTCGACAAGTTCAACTTCTAGGCCGAAAGGGGGCGCCGCGATCCGCTCGCGGAACGATCTTCGATCCGGCGCCGGCCCGCTGCGCCCCCTTTCAACCCGAGCATCTTGAGCGCATCCGCACATCCGGAACCACTGCTCGCGCTGGAGCATGCAGAGAAGAGCTTCGGCGCCGTGCGGGCACTCGTGGACGGCGACATCGAGCTCTTCGCGGGTGAGGTGCACGGCCTCGTCGGGGAGAACGGCGCCGGCAAGTCGACCCTCGTCAAGATCCTCGCCGGCGTCCACCGGCCCGATGCGGGGCGGCTCGTGCTCGACGGGGAGGAGGCGATCTTCGACAACGCCAAGCAGTCGCAGGCCGCCGGCATCGCGATCATCTTCCAGGAGCCGACGCTCTTCCCCGACCTGAGCGTCGCCGAGAACATCTTCGTCGGGATGCAGCCGCTGAAGCGCTTGCGCCGCATCGACCACCGGCGGATGCGCCGCGAGGCGGCCGCAGTCTTCCAACAGCTCGGCGTCAGGCTCGATCCCGACCGTCTCGCCCGCGGCCTCTCGATCGCCGACCAGCAGCTCGTCGAGATCGCGAAGGCGCTGACCGCGAATGCGCGCGTGATCGTCATGGACGAGCCGACCGCGGCGCTGACTACGACCGAGGTCGAGCGTCTCTTCGGCATCGTCGAGACGTTACGCGCGGACGGCAATGCGGTCCTCTTCGTCTCGCACCGCCTCGAGGAGATCTTCGCGATCTGCCAGCGAGTGACCGTCATGCGCGACGGACGCCACGTCCTGACGAAGCCGATCGAGGAGCTGACGACGCAGTCGGTCATCCGCGCCATGGTCGGCCGCGACATGGAGGCGCTCTTTCCCAAGACTCCGACGGAGCCGGGCCGGGTCGTCCTCGAGGTGGCGAGGCTCACGCGCGAGGGCGTGTTCACCGACGTCTCCTTCCAGGTGCGAAGCGGCGAGATCGTCGCGCTCGCCGGTCTCGTCGGCGCCGGCCGGACCGAGGTCGCCCGCGCCGTCTTCGGGATCGACCGCGCCGACGCGGGCTCCGTCGAGGTCGACGGCCGTCGTCTCCCTCCGGCATCCCCGACCGCTGCGATGGCGGCCGGCATCGGCCTCGTCCCCGAGGACCGGCGCCAGCAAGGGCTCGTGATGGACTTCTCGATCGAGCGCAACATCGCGCTCGCTTCGCTCGACACCGTTCGGAAGGGCCCACTGATCCCGCGTGGCGCCGAGCGGCGCTTCGCGAGGGACTGGGCCCTTCGGCTGCAGTTGAGGTACAGCAAGCTGACGAATCCCGTCTGGACGCTCTCGGGAGGCAACCAGCAGAAGGCCGTGCTCGCCAAATGGCTCGCACGCAAGCCGAAGCTGCTGATCGTCGACGAGCCGACACGCGGCATCGACGTCGGTACGAAGGCCGAGGTGCACCGTCTGCTCTCGGAGCTCGCAGGGCAAGGCGTCGCCGTGCTGATGATCTCGTCCGAGCTGCCCGAGGTGCTCGGGATGGCCGACCGCATCATCGTCCTCTTCGAAGGACGCGTCATGCGTGAGTTCACACGCGCCGAGGCGACCGAGGACGCGATCATGCACGCGGCCACCGGCATCGTCGAGGAGGCGGCATGAGCGGAGGCTCGACGGAGCTCATCAAAGAGCGGAGGCGTCGGCTCTGCCGGCGCCGGGAGCGGGAATGACGACGCTGGCGGAAGAGACCAAGGTCGTCGGACGGCGAGCGCATTCGCATGCGATCGCGGAAGCGATGCTCCGCTTCCGCGAGCTCGGCATCGTGCTCGCGCTCGTGATCGTCGTCGGCGCGACGACGATCGACAACCACCAGTTCCTCAGCGCCACGAGCGTCCAGAACCT
>DASSGL010000051.1:0-2173 GCA_035693525.1 Gaiellaceae bacterium
CGCCGCGTTGAGCACGAACCTCGAGCCGTCGATCGAAGAGCGAGAGCTCGAGCTGGCGCTGCGCGAGGCAGACATCGTGGCCCGGCTCGCAGCCATCGAACGGCGCGAGCGGGAGCTCCAGCGGACGGTCGAGGCCGTCGAGGCCCAGCGACAGCGGCTCGAGGAGGTTCGAGGCGAGTACGAGGCCCGGCGGGACTCGCTGACCCAGCGCGCGCGCGAGCTCGACGCCGAGCGGTCACGCCTCCGCGAGGAGCAGGCGCGCCTCGTGACGCGGAGCATCGAGCTCGAAGAGGTCACGACGGCGCGCACGCGGCGCTCGCCGACCGGCACACCGCTCGAGGCCGCGTAGGACGTACGGTCTGGCAACCTGCCTTCAGGCAGGTTGCGGTCGTAGCACCGCGCGAACGACGCCGACGACCGCAACCAGGCTGAAGCCTGGTTGCGAAAAAGCAAAGGCTGCAACCAGGTTGCTCTGCAACCTGGTTGCATGTTCGACGAAAAGCAAGCAACCTGCCTTCAGGCAGGTTGCAGTCGTAGCACCGTGCGAACAGCGTCAATGAACGACAAGACGATGCTCATCGGCGGGGACCTCTCGGTGCGGCGCATCGGCTACGGAGGAATGGCGCTGACCGGCCCCGGCGGGTTCGGTAAGCCGGGCGATCCCCACGCGGCGCGCAACGTCCTGCGCCGAGCGGTCGAGCTCGGCGTGCAGCTCTTCGACACCGCCGACTCGTACGGCCCCGACGTGAGCGAGGAGCTGATCGCCGAGGCGCTCCATCCCTATCCGGAAGATCTCGTGATCGCGACGAAGGGCGGCTCGATTCGCGATGCGCCGTGGCAGATGCATTCCGACGGCCACCCGGACTACCTGCGCTCGGCGTGCGAGGGGAGCCTGCGCCGCCTCCGCCTCGAACGGATCGACCTCTATCAGTTGCACACCGTCGACCCCTCGGTGCCGATCGAGGAGTCGGTCGGGGCGCTCGCCGATCTGCGCACCGCGGGAAAGATCAGGCACATCGGCCTCTCGAATGTGTCGATCGAGGACATCGAGAAGGCCCGGCGCGTCGCGCCGATCGTCTCGGTCCAGAACGAGCTCAGCCTCGCGACCGCGGGCGCGCAGGACGACGTCGTCGACTACTGCGAACGCGAAGGGCTTGCATACCTGCCGTGGCGTCCGCTCGCCAAGGGCTCGCTCGCCCGCGGCCGCAGCGCGCTGGGCGCCGTCGCCAAGCGCCACGGTGCGAGACCGGCGTCGGTTGCGCTCGCCTGGCTCCTTGCCCAGGCGCCGGTGATCGTCCCGATTCCCGGCACGCTCTCGGCGACGCATCTGCAGGAGAACGTCGACGCGCTCGCTCTCGAGCTGACCGCCGAGGATCGTGCGCAACTCGAGTCGTTTCGTCTCTCGCCGATCGACGCTCGTGAGCTCGCCCGACGATTCGTGCCGCCGAGACTTCGGCGCGTTGCGGTGTCAGTGCTCCGGCGCGGCTGACTCGTCCTCGACGAGCCGCCGCTTCTGCACCTTCCCGCTCTCGGTGTGCGGCAGCTCGGCGACGAACACGACCTCCTTCGGGACCATGAAGTTCTCGAGCTGCGCGCGGACGACGCGGAGGATGTCGCGCTCGGTCTGCTCGGCTCCGTCGTCGAGCACGATGTACGCGCGCACCGCCTGACCCAGCAGATCGTCCGGGACTCCGACCACGGCCGCTTGCTTCACGCCGTCGATCGCGTGCAGGACGTTCTCCACCTCGACGGCGCTGACCTTCTCGCCGCGGGTCTTGATGATGTCGTCGGTGCGACCGACGAAGTAGAGGAGGCCGTCCTCGTCGACGGTGAAGTTGTCGTGCGTGCAGAGCACGCTCCCTCCCGCCTTCAGCATGTGGTCGGTCGCAGCGCCGTCGCGCCAGTAACCCGTCATCAGATGGGGGCCGCGCACGTGCAGCACCCCCGTCCGGCCCGGAGCGACCGGCTTCCCGTCGTCGTCGAGGACGAACGCCTCCGTTCCGGGGATCGCGCGACCGACCGACGTGGGCTTGACGTCGATCAGATCGGGCTCGAGGTAGCAGACCCGGACGCACTCGGTGAGCCCGTACATCCGGTACAGACGGCCGTTCGGGAAGAGCTCGCGGATCGGCTCGTGAAACGCGGGCGGCAACCCGGCGGCGGCGTTCGTGAG
>DASSGL010000052.1:0-12900 GCA_035693525.1 Gaiellaceae bacterium
CTCGGGCGGCGCTGGTGGGCGGCGCGCGGCAGCGGCGCGTTCGCGAACGGCGAGCGGATTCACGTCTCCCGGGTGCGCGATCTCGGGCGGGCGACTGTTTCGTGCACGCTCGGCAGCGACCTGGCGCGGCTCGAGCCTCACATATGGCACGCGCGCGGGTTGGGCGATTTCTGGCAGCACGTGCTCGTCGCCGAAGGCGCGGTCGACGCGGCGGTGGACGTGGCGCTCGCGCTCTGGGACCATGCGGCGCTCGAGCCGATCGTCGAGGAGGCGGGCGGACGCGTCGACGAGGTGAATGGGCAGTTCGTATCCTCGAACGGGCTCGTGCACGACGCCGTCGCTGCCACGCTCAGGGCCTCCTGAGACGTAGGACGACCTTTCCGTTCGCATCGCGGAGAACGACGCTCTTGAGCAAGTGCGGAATCGGGAGGCGCCCCCGCACGAGGAAGAGCGTCACGTCCATGCGGCCGCCGAAGTGCTTGACTGTGAGCGGCACCCGCCTGCCGCCGAACATCGTCGCGACGCCGGAGCGGACGCGATCGTCGAACGTCCAGCCGAAGAGCGGCGGCTTCGTGATCACCGCGCCGAACGTCTTCCGGGGGACGCACCCGGCACGAAGGTGCATGACCTCGTAGCAGAAGCCGTCGTGACCTTTCCACGGCGCCGCCTCGAGGATGACCTTGCGGTTCAGGGGGGCGAGCACGACCGCAACGTTGGAACGGTCGGCCTCGGCGGGGAGCCCGACGCCGTCGTGCCGGAGCAGCCCCGCGAGGGTCGGCGCGACCGCCACGGCCGCGAGAGCGACGACGGCCGCGAGCACGATCGGTCGGACGCGGCGCCGGGCCGCCCGGCGCAGCACGTCGTCCCAGTCGCCCGGCCGGCCGAACGGCGGCACGAGCTCGTCGAGGATCTCGTTCATGCTTCCACCTCCTCGTGGGCCCGCCTCAACGTCTTGCGCGCGGCCGTCAGCGTGGCGCCGACCGTGCCCGGGCTGATCTCGAGCGCATCTGCGATCGACGCGTAGTCGAGGTCGGCGTAGTAGTGGAGGAAGACGATCTCGCGCTGCCGTTCGGTCAGCAGCTCGAGCGGCAGCGTCGGAGCGTGGCCGTTCGACGACGCGGCCCGAGACTCCATGACGACCGGCCGCCGGCGACGCGCATCGCGGGCCGCGTTGACGACGATCCGCCAGACCCAAGCCTCGAGCGTGCCCGTGCCGCGATGGCTGCGCCGCCTCCGAAGCGCCTTCGCGAACGCCTCCTGGACAGCCTCGCAACCGAGCTCGCGGTCGCCGGCGATCGCGGCCGCGACCCGGCGGAACTCCTGCACGCGTGAGCGATAGAGCGCTTCGAGCTCGTCGATCATCCGAGGGTACGACGTCTGGAGGCGCTGGATTCTTTAAGCGGACGTCGTTACCGCTGGAACTCGAACGACGCGCGGACGGCCGCCTCGTACACGGGGTCGCGGGTGAAGCGGTCGAGCTCGTCCGAGAGGACGTCGCTCGGCCGCGGCGGGTCCCCCGGTGGGAACGGCGCGGCCTCGCCGTCGAGGTCGATCCCCTCGAGCCGGTCGGCTTCCACGTGCTCGAGGCGGATGTCGTCCCTCTCGAGCCGTGAGAGCAACCAGCCGTGGATCAGGTGCGCCTGGGACGCCGTGCCACGGACCCGGATCACGCGGACGTCGCCGATCCCCGGCCAGAGCGTGGCGAGGAGCGAGCGCCAGCGTGACGTTCGCGCCCATGCGATGTCGGAGACCGCGGCCCGCTCGAAGAGCGCGATCAGCTTGCGGTACGGATACGGAAGGTCGTCCCACTCGGTCGAGTCGACGATCAGACGGTCGGTGAGGTCGACGAGCTGATCGAGCTCCGGGGTCCCCCAGGGCGGCTCGCCGCGCCAGCGCAGGAACACCGGGAGATCGGAGATGAGGAGCGGCTCGACGATCGAAGCCGGCGCCTTCGCCCGCATCCCGAGCAGGTTGAGCTCGATCACCTCGGAGCAGACGTCGCGCTCGACGCCGGGCACGGCGTAGTACTCGAGCCACACGCTCGAATCGATCCTGTTCTTGCCCGCATCGGCATCCGGGATGAGCAGGATCGTCCGCGAGGGGTGCCGCTCGCCCATCCCGGCGAGTGCTGCCCGTGCCTGGTCGAGCCACGGCTCCGGCACCCAGGCGATGTGGGTCGCCACCGAGGTCCGCATGCTCGGCGGCCTCCCGGCAACCGCGGTGGTCACCCGGAGCTCGGCGAGCGCAGAGCCGACGTCGCCCAGGCGAACATCCTCGCCTCTCCAGTGGTCGAGCTCGACGGGTCCGTTCATGCCCGCTCCCGGCGCCGCCGAAGGCGGCGCCTCCGCTCCGCTCTCGCTCCGGCGTCGGCCAAGCCGACGCCTGCGCTCATTGCCGGCTCCGTCGAGCCTACGCCGGTGTCGAGCTCCGTCGAGCCTACGCTCAATGCCGTCTCCAGGAGCGTCCGTCGCGGTGCATGAGGTCGTCCGCGCTCGGCGGGCCCCACGTCCCGGCTGCGTAGTTCGGGAAGCTCGGCCGGTCGCGCTGCCACGCGGCGACGATGGCATCGACGAGGAGCCACTGCTCCTCGACCTCGTCGGATCGCGTGAAGAGCGTGCCGTCGCCGAGCATCGTGTCGAGGATCAGCCGCTCGTACGCCTCCGGCAGGCTCGTTCGGAAGGCCCCGCCGTACAGGAAGTCCATGTGGACGGTACGGATCTGCAGCCCCTGCCCCGGCACCTTCGCGCCGATCGCAAGCGAGACGCCTTCGTCGGGCTGGACGTGCACGAGCAGCACGTTCGGACGAAGACCCTCGGCCGAGGTCTCTTCGAACGGCGGGTGCGGCGCACGCTTGAACTGGATGGCGATCGTCGTCTCCCGCCGCGCGAGCCGCTTGCCCATGCGGACGTAGAACGGCGTGTCGGCCCAGCGCCAGTTGTCCGCGTAGAGCTTCGCGGCGACGTATGTCTCCGTCATCGAATCCGGCGCAACGCCGGGCTCCTCGCGGTAGGCCAGGACCTCCTCCCCCTCGACGAAGCCGCGTCCGTACTGGCCGCGCACGACCGATTTCGGGCCGGGCGTGTGCAGCGACCGGAGCACCTTGACCTTCTCGTTTCGCACCGACTCCGCCGTGAAGTCGATCGGCGGCTCCATTGCCGTCAGCGCGAGCAGCTGCAGCAGGTGGTTCTGGAAGATGTCGCGGATGGCGCCCGCCGACTCGTAATACGCTGCGCGTCCCTCGATGCCGATCGACTCGGCGACGGTGATCTGCACGTGGTCGATGAACTGCCTGTTCCAGATCGGCTCGAAGATCCCGTTCGCGAAGCGCAGCGCCAGCATGTTCTGCACGGTCTCCTTGCCGAGGTAGTGGTCGATGCGGAAGATCTCGTCTTCGTCGAAGTGCTTCATCAGCATCGAGTTCAGCTCGCGCGCCGACGCGAGGTCGTGCCCAAACGGCTTCTCGACGATCAGCCGCGTCCAGCCCTTTGCGCTCTTACGCTTGCCGAGGGCCTCGACGATCGTCGGGAACGCGACGGGCGGGACCGCGAGGTAGTAGACGCGGTTGCCGGCGAGGTCGTAGTCCGCGTCGAGCTGCGAGACGAGCTTGTCGAGCCGTTCGACCCCACCCTCGTCGGTGAAGTCGGTCGCCAGGTAGCGCATGCTCTCGGCGAGCTCGTTCCACACGTCCTCGCGAAACTCGTCCCGCGAGTACTTCTGGACCGCGTCCCTCATGTCGGCGCGATACGACTCGTCGGTGCCGTCCGTTCGCGCGACGCCGACGATCGCGAAGCGCGGCGGAAGCAGGCGCCGGACCAGGAGCGAATAGAGCGCGGGCATCAGCTTGCGATGGGCGAGATCGCCCGACGCACCGAAGATGATGAGCGCGCACGGATCCGGGTTCCGCCGAAGCGCGAGCCCCTCCTCGAGCGGATTCTCCGTCAGTGCGACCGTGGGTCCTCCGATCCTTCCGCCTTCGCCAGCGCCTTGATCGCATGGCCGCCGAACTGGTTTCGGAGCGCAGCCGCGACCTTCGCCGCGAAGTTCTCGTCGTCGCGCGACGCAAAGCGCGCGAACAGTGCGGCCGAGATGACGGGCGCAGGAACGTTCTCGGCGATCGCCTCGTGGATCGTCCACCGTCCTTCGCCGGAGTCCTCGACATAGGGCGCGATGTCGTCGAGCTTGTTGCCGTGCTCCTCGAACGCGGTGTGCAGCAGCTCGAGGAGCCACGAGCGCACCACCGACCCGTAGCGCCAGATGCCCGAGAGCTCGTGCAGGTCGACGTCGAACTCCGAGCGCTCGATGATCTCGAATCCCTCGGCATACGACTGCATCAGGCCGTACTCGATCCCGTTGTGCACCATCTTCGTGAAGTGGCCCGCACCTGACGCGCCGACGTGCGCGTAGCCGGCCTCCGGCGCGAGTGAGGTGAAGATGGGCTCGACCCGGCGCACCGGCTCGTCGTCGCCGCCGACCATCAGGCAGAAGCCGACCTCGAGCCCCCAGATCCCACCGGAGACGCCGGCGTCGACGAAGTCGAGCTGCTTCGCTTTCGCCTCCTTGTAGCGGCGCTGCGAGTCGCGGAAGTTCGAGTTGCCGCCGTCGACGATCGCGTCGCCGGGATCGGCGAGCTTCAGCAGGTCCTGGAAGACGGCCTCGGTGATGTCGCCCGCCGGAACCATCATCCAGAATGCGCGCGGCGGATCGAGCTGCGCCTTCAGCTCCTCGAGCGACTCGGCCGTCCGCGCGTCGACCTTCGGATCGTAGGTCCTGACGTCGTGGTCCGCTTCCCGCAGGCGCTCCGTCATCCCGTTGCCCATGCGGCCGAGGCCGATCATTCCGAGTTGCATCAGCTTTCCTCCAGGTGAATTCTCGCGACGCGCCGGCCGCGCTCCTGCAAAGACGAATAGTCGCCCGCCGCCTGTGCGCGGATCAAGCGGCGGAAGCCGAACGGCTTGCCGGGAATCGGGATCTCGTCGCCCGGATCGTCCACGACCTGCAGGAAGAGACCGGTGTTCGGCCCGCCCTTGTGCAGCTGACCGGTCGAGTGCAGGTAGCGCGGCCCGTAGCCGTGCGTCACGACGAGCCCTGTCCGCCGCCGGAGGCTGCCCACCAGGTCCGCGATGCGCCTGTCGTTTTCCTCCGAGGGCGCGATGAACGCCTGGACGCAGACGTAGTCGCCCTCCTCGGCTTGCGCGAGGAGCTCGTCGATCGATCCTTCCGAGTCCAGGGACGGGTCCTTGCCGGTCGCCAGCACCTCGTTCGTCTTGTCCTTCGCCGCCTGCACGTCCGGCTGGTCGAACGGGTTGATCTCGAGGAATGCGCCTGCGACGGCGACGGCGAACTCCCAGCGGAAGAACTCGCCGCCGAGCGCGTACGGGTCGGCGACCTGCGGGGTCGCCGCCTGCCGATCGGGCCCCTCGGGCGACTCCCCGGGTGCGGGCACGAGGCCCTTGCCTTGCTTCCCCGTCGACTCGGCGATCAGCTGCTCCGCCCAGAGCCCGAAGCCGCCGTCGGTCTCCGCAATGCAGATCTTGTCGCGGCCCTCCTGCCAGCCCGTGCCGAATTGCCGCCCGAGCTCGTACCCCGGATTGCCGTCGTCGTTTCGACAGGCGTCGACCATCCGGCGCGCGTTCTCGAGCAGACGATCGACGTCGACTCCCATCAGCGCCGCGGGCACCATGCCGAAGGGCGAGAGAGCGGAATAGCGTCCACCGATGGTCGGTTCACCCGGAAACACCCGGCGGAACGCACGCTCCTGTGCCTTGCGCTCGAGCTCGGAACCTGGGTCGGTGATCGCCACGAAGCTGCCGCCCTTCTTGCCGGCGCGCTCCCAGAAGTAGTCGGTGTGCGAGCGCGTCTCGAGCGTGCCGCCCGACTTCGAAGCGGAGACGAAGAGCGTGCGCCGGAGGTCGATCGCGTCCTCCAACGCCCGAATGGCTTTCGGGTGCGTCGTGTCCAGAACGTGGAAGCTGTCGACGCCGAACGTGCGCCGGACGACCTCGGGTGCGAGGCTCGACCCTCCCATCCCGAGCAGCACCACTGTCTCGAACTCGTCAGCCGCGGCGGCGGCGAACGAGGCAAGCTCGTCGACGCGCTCCGCCATACGGTGGGGCTCGTCGAGCCACCCGAGCCATCTCGCTTCGTCCGCGCCGCTCCACACCGTCGGATCGCGCTCCCAGATCCGGTCGACGAGGTCGGAGCGAACGATCACGCGGTCGCGAGAGCCCCGCGCTTGGAGCGGACGCCGTCGAGGAGCTCGTCGAACGAGTCGGCGAACTTCTGCACCCCTTCGAGCTCGAGCGTGAGCGTCACGTCGTCGTAGTCGACTCCCACCCTCGCAATCTCTTCGAGCAGCGCATGTGCGCCGGGTACGTCCTCGAGCACGGTGTCGCCGCGAACCTCCCCGTGATCCTGGAAGGCGGCGATCGTCTCGAGCGGCATCGTGTCGACGGTCTCGGGGCCGATCAGCTCCTCGACGTACATCACGTCGCGGTACTCAGGATTCTTCGTCGACGTCGAGGCCCACAGGCACCGCTGCGGCCAGGCGCCCTTGCCGGCGAGAAACGCCCAGCGTGGGCCGCTGAAGGCCTGCTGGTAGTGCTCATAGGCGAGCTTTGCGTTCGCGATCGCGAGCTTGCCGCGCAGCGCAAGTGCCTCCTTGGACCCGATCGCCTCGAGCCGCTTGTCGGTCTCGGTGTCGACGCGCGAGACGAAGAAGCTCGCGACGGAGTGGACCTTGGCCGGGTCGCCGCCGCCTGCGACGAGGCGCTCGAGCCCGCGGAAGTACGCCTCGACGACCTCCCTGTACCGCTGGAGCGAGAAGATCAGCGTCACGTTGATGCTCTTCCCGTGCGCGATGGAGTCCTCGATCGCGCCGAGCCCGGGCTTCGTCGCCGGGATCTTCACGTAGAGGTTCGGCCTGTCGATCCACTCGTGCAGGCGCATCGCCTCGTCGAAGGTCTCCTCCCGTTCGTACGCGAGCGTCGGATCGACCTCCCACGAGACGAACCCGTCCTGTGGATCCCGCTCGTGCACCGGCGCGAGCAGGTCGAGCGCCGCAGCGACGTCGCGTGCCGAGAGATGGAGGAAGATCTCCTTCGGGTCCGTCTCCTTCTCGAGCAGCTCCTTCAGCTGCTCGTCGTACGCGTCGCCTTCGGCGATCGCCTTCTGGAAGATCGTCGGATTCGTCGTCACGCCGACGACGGCGTCCTCTTTCATCAGCCGGGCGAGCTCTCCCGAGTCGAGCATCGCGCGCGAGAGCGAGTCGATCCACACCGACTGTCCGCGCTTGCTCAGCGTGTGGAGCTTCGATTCAGCCATTGCTCATCTGCCTTTCCATCTCGGCCACTTTTTGGAGTCTCCTGACATAGCGCTCGCCGCCGTCGAAGCTCGCGCCGAGAAACGTCCGGACGAGCTCTGCAGCAAGGCTCGGCCCGATCACCTCGGAGCCGAGGCAGAGCACGTTCATGTCGTCGTGCTCGACGCCCTGATGTGCAGAGTAGGTGTCGTGGCACACCGCACCGCGGATGCCGTGCATCTTCGAGGCCGCGACCGACGCCCCGACCCCCGAGCCGCAGACGAGGACGCCGCGCTCCGCCTGGCCGCGCTGCAGCGCCTCGCCGAGCTCGCGCGCCTTGTCCGGGTAGTCGATTCGCACGGCGTCGGTGTCGGTGCCCAAGTCGACGATCTCGTGCCCGTCCTCGCCGAGGACGTCGAAGACGAGCCTGCGCAGGTGCACCCCGCGATGGTCGAACGCGACGCCGACTCTCACGCCTACCCCTGCAACCAGGTTGCAACCAGGTTGCAACCTGGTTGCATCTTTTCGCCCGACGCACGCATCAGCCGACGCGGGTCCGGAGCGCGAGCGCGCGCTCGACGACGCCGTCGACGGTGTAGCCGAACTTCTCGAGCACCGTCGCGCCGGGCGCCGAGGCGCCGAAATGCTCGATCGAGATCGAGTCGCCCTCGTCGCCGACCCACCGCTCCCACCCGAGCGCGACCCCGGCCTCGACCGAGACGCGCGCCTTCACGTCGGGCGGCAGCACCTGATCGCGGTACTCCCTGCCCTGGGCGTCGAAGAGCTCCCAGCACGGCATCGAGACGACGCGGCCGTGCACGCCCTGCTCGTCGAGCCGCAGGGCCGCATCGAGCGCGACGTGCACCTCCGACCCGGTCGCGAGCAGGATCAGGTCCGGCAACCCGTTCGCCTCCTCCGCCTCCCAGAGGACGTAGGCGCCGCGGCCGACGCCGTCGACGGACGTGTGCTCGAGCGTCGGCAGCTTCTGGCGGGACAGCGCGAGCCCCACCGGGCCGCCCTCCCGTTCGAGAGCCACCTTCCATGCCCCGACGGTCTCGGTCGCATCGGCCGGCCGCACGAACCAGAAGTTCGGCATCGCGCGCAGCGAGGCGTAGTGCTCGACCGGCTGGTGCGTCGGCCCGTCCTCGCCCAGCCCGACCGAGTCGTGCGTCCACACCCAGACGTCCCGCAGCTGCGCGAGCGCCGACAGCCGCACGGCTGCCCGCATGTAGTCCGAGAAGATCAGGAACGTCGAGCCGTACGGCTTGACCATCCCGTTGTGGAGCGAGATCCCGTTCACGATCGAGCCCATCGCGTGCTCGCGGATGCCGAAGGCGATGTTGCGGCCCGCGTGCGTCGCCGAGAAGAGGCCGCCGCCCTTGAACTCCGTCTTCGTCGACTCGACGAGGTCGGCGGCCCCGCCGATCATCGTCGGCGTGTAGTGCTTGAACGCCTCCATGACCTTGGCGCCGGCGTCGCGCGTGGCGACGTCCTCGCCGGGCTCGAACTGCGGCAGCGCCTCGACCCAGCCGGGGCGCGGACGACCCGTGTTGACCTGGTCCCAGTCCTCCCGTAGCGCGGGGTACTTCGCCGACCAGGCTGCGAGCTTCTGCTGCCATGCGCCCTCGAGCTCGATGCCGCGCTGGGTGACGTTCATGTGCTCGCGTACCTCGTCCGGAACGTAGAACTTCTTGTCGGGATCCCAGCCCAGCGCTTCCTTCGCGGCGCGCACCTCGTTCTCGCCGAGCGGCGATCCATGCGCCTTCGCCGTGTCGACCGCATCGGGCGCGCCGAAGGCGATGTGCGAGCGGATGACGATGAGCGAGGGCCGCGCGGTCTCGGCCTGGGCGTTCGCGATCGTCTCGCGAAGCCGATCGAGATCGTTCGCGTCGTCGACGTGCTGGACGTGCCAGCCCTGCGCCTCGTGGCGCGCGCCGCGGTCCTCCGTGAACGAGATCGACGTCGTGCCGTCGATCGTGATGTGGTTGTCGTCGTAGAAGTAGACGAGCTTGCCGAGGCCGAGCGTGCCGGCGATCGACGCCGCCTCGTTCGACACGCCTTCCATCAGGTCGCCGTCCGACGCGATGCAGTAGACGCGATGGTCGACGATCTCGTCGTACGGGCGGTTGTACCGCTCGGCGAGGAAGCGTTCCGCGATGCCGAAGCCGACGCTGTTCGCGTAGCCCTGCCCGAGCGGCCCCGTCGTCGCCTCGACGCCGACTGTGTGGTGCACCTCCGGATGCCCCGGTGTCTTCGACTCCCACTGGCGAAAGCGCTTCAGCTCCTCGAGCGAGAGGTCGTATCCCGTGAGGTGAAGCGTCGTGTACTGGAGGATGCACGCGTGCCCGGCACTGAGGACGAACCGGTCGCGATCGGGCCACTGTGGATTGGCCGGGTTGTGGTGCATGACCTCCCGGTAGAGGAGGTACGCGAGAGGCGCGAGCGCCATCGCCGTGCCGGGATGGCCCGCATTGGCCTGCTGGACCGAGTCCATCGCAAGCGTCCGGATGGTGTCGATCGAGAGCTGTTCGATGTCGCTATTCGCCACGAAGCTCCTCGTACAACCGTTGTTGGCGTTTCAGTGCCGAACGATATGCCTCTGCCCGCTCTTCCCGCGGGTGGAACACGTCGCCGAGCGGGGCGTCGGCCGCTTCGAGACCGAGGCGCTCGAACGTCGCGACGGCCGCGCCGCGAAGCGACGCCTCGGAGACGCCCGAGGTGACGACCGGTCGCCCGAGCGCGTCGGCCATGACCTGGATCCACTCTGGATCCTTGAGCAGCCCGCCCCCGGTCGCGACGACCTCGTCGATCTCGGGCATCCGCTCGGCAATCGCGGCGAAGCGCAGGGCGACGCCCTCCAGCGCCGCCTGCCTGATGTCGAGCGGCGTCGTGTCGAACGTGAGACCGGAGATCGCACCCTTCGCGTCAGGGTCCCAGCCTGTCGAGCGTTCTCCCCCGAGGAACGGCAGGAAGACGAGGCCGTGGTCGTCCGGACTGCGATCGAGCAGCGAGCCGGACGGGTCGGCGAGCGTCCGCACGAGCCAGGCGTGGAGGTTGCCGCCGTCCGACAGCGCACCGCCCTCGACGACCCGACGACCGTCGAGCCGATACAGGAAGAGCCCGGGCCGCGGCTGCGGCCGCTCCGTCTCGTAGAGGATGCGCAGCGCACCCGAGGTCCCGACCATGAGCGCAGCCCGCGACTTCGTCGTGCAGCCGGCGCCGAGATTCGAGCAGACGCCGTCGATCCAGACCTGGATTTCCGCGAGGTCCGGCAGGCGCTCGGCGTCGAGCCCCAGCGTCTCGAGCAGCTCCCCGTCCCATTCGCTCGTGGTCAGGTCGAGCAGGCCGGTCCCCGACGCGAGCGAGGGGCTCGTCGTCGGCTCGCCCCGCAGATACTCCGGAAACGAGACGAAGCGGTGAGCTGCCCGGTAGATCTCGGGCTCGCTCTCGGCGAGCCACGCGAGCTTCGCCGGCCAGAACGCCGGATGGAGGTACGCGCCGGTGCGGGCGTGCACCTCGTCCGAGTCGAGCCGCCGGCGGAGCCACTCGGCTGCGCCGGCGCTGCGCGTGTCGCGCCAGCCGAGAAGCTCCGTCAGCGGCTTGCCGCGACGGTCGAGCGCGAGCAAGGAGTGCCCGAAGGACGAGATCCCGTCCGGCTCGTCGCCGCCGAGCACCGCACGCGAGAGGCGGACGATCTCGTCGGGGTGGCGCCCGGCGTAGCGCTCCTGCCGGAGCTCGCCGACCGGATTCGCCTGCTCGTCGAAGCGCTGGGCGCGCACGGACGAGGAGCCGATGTCGAGAGCCAGGACGGCGGCCATGACCGAACAGTCTCCCCGACCTAGACTCAAACGATGCTGACGTGCGGCACCTGCGGTCGCGAGAACCCCGACGGCTCGCGCTTCTGCAACTCCTGCGGAGCGGCACTCGCCGCCGTCCCGGACCGTCGCCGTGAGGAGCGGAAGCTCGTCACAGCCCTCTTCGCCGACCTCGTCGGCTTTACGTCGCGGGCCGAGCGGCTGGACCCCGAGGACGTGCGTGCGCTCCTCGCGCCGTACTGGCAGCGCCTTCGCAACGAGCTCGAACGGTTCGGCGGCACGGTGGAGAAGTTCATCGGCGACGCCGTGATGGCGCTCTTCGGCGCACCGCTCGCGCACGAGGACGATCCGGAGCGCGCGGTTCGCGCGGCACTCGCGATTCGCGACTGGGTCCGGGAGTCGGGCGAGGACCTGCAGGTCCGCATCGCCGTGAACACAGGCCCGGCGCTCGTGCTCGTCGGAGCCCGTGTCGCCGACGGCGAGGGCATGGCGACGGGCGACGTCCTGAACACCGCCGCGAGGCTGCAGACGGCCGCGCCCGTGAACGGCATCCTCGTCGGCGAGGCGACCTATCGCGCGACGCGCCACGCGATCGACTACGTCCCGGCGGCTCCCGTCGATGCCAAGGGAAAGAGCGAGCCTGTCGCAGTGTGGGAAGCCGTCGCAGCTCGGTCGCGCGCGACGACGGAGGCCGTCTCGAGCGGGCCTCTCGTCGGCAGAGGCACCGAGCTCGACCTCCTCGTGGGCGCCCTGCAGCGGACGCGCCGCGAACGCCAGCCGCAGCTCGTGACCCTCGCGGGTTTGCCGGGAATCGGCAAGAGCCGGCTCGTCGCCGAGCTCTACACCGTCGTCGACGCGGACGAGGAGCTGATCGCCTGGCGGCGCGGACGCTCGCTCTCGTATGGAGAGGGCGCGAGCCTGTGGGCGCTCGGCGAGATCGTGAAGGCGGAGCTCGGCGTGCTCGAGACGGACCCGGCGCCCGAGGCGGCCGCGAAGCTTGCAGCCACGCTCGCAGATCTCTCGCTCGACGACTCCGAGCGCGACTGGCTGGAACGGCGGCTTGCGCCGCTTGCCGGCCTGCCGGCGGCCGAGCCCGGCGAACGGGCGGAGAGCTTTGCGGCGTGGCGGCGCTTCATCGAGGCGCTCGCGGACCGCCGGCCGCTCGTGCTCGTCTTCGAGGATCTCCAGTGGGCGGACGACGAGCTGCTCGACTTCGTCGACGCGCTCGCCGAGCGGGTCACGGGCGTCCCGCTCCTCGTCGTCTGCACGACGCGGCCCGAGCTGTTCGAGCGGCGCTCGGGCTGGGGCGGCGGGAAGCGGAACGCGCTGACGGTGTCGCTCGGCCCCCTCGACGATGCCGACACGGCCCGGATCGTCGCGAGAGCGTTCGACCGGACCCTGTTGCCGGCCGAGACGCAGGCCGCCGTCCTGGCCCGGGCCGGCGGAAACCCGCTCTACGCCGAGCAGTACGCGAGGATGCTCGCCGAGGGGGCGGCGGCGCCCGACGACCTGCCGGAGACGGTCCACGGCATCGTCGCCGCTCGGCTCGACCTCCTCTCTCCGGAGGAGAAGGTGCTGCTCCAGGACGCGGCAGTCATCGGACGCACGTTCTGGCCCGGCGCACTCGGCGACTCGCGAGCGATCGAGGACAGGCTGCACGGCCTCGTGCGCAAGGAGTTCGTCCGCCGCGAGCATCGGAGCTCGATCGCGGGCGAGCAGGAGTACTCGTTCGCGCACGCTCTCGTCCGCGACGTCGCCTACACGCAGATACCGCGCGGCGCCCGATCG
>DASSGL010000053.1:0-3681 GCA_035693525.1 Gaiellaceae bacterium
GCGAGCGACCCGAGCTCACCGCTCGTCTACGAGAAGGTCGGCGAATGGGAGGTCATGAGCGACCAGCGCTCCAAGATCGCCGAGTTCAAGACGATGGCGAGCCGCGGCGGGCCGATGCTCGCCGACGACCCGTCGTTCAGCCAGGCGATGAGCGAGTACTCCGGCGAGTCGCTCGTCAAGGCGTACGTGAACGGCGCGCAGGTCATGGACAAGGCCCGGTCGTCGATTCCCGCCGATGCGACGAAGCTGCTCGACAAGCTGGGAACGCTCGACTGGCTCGCCGCGTCGGTTCGCGTCACCCCCGAGGGCGTGCGCCTCGACACGACGGTACGCGGTCGTGCCGGCAGCATCCTCCGGAGCGGATCGACTGAAAGCGGAGACAGCTCCTTCGAGCCGTCCCTGCCCGGCCTCATTCCGCGAGACGCGCTCGCCTACCTCGCGTTCGACGGCGCCGGCGGCACGTTCTCCTCCGTCGAGAGCAACCCGGCGCTCGCGTCGCCGCAGTTCGCCCCGGTGAGGGACATCCTGCGCAAGGTGGGCGAGCTTCTCGCGGGCGAGGACGCGCTCTACGTCCGGCGCGGCGACGGGCGGATTCCCGAGGTCACGCTCGTCACCGAGCCGAGCCCGGGCACGGACGGCGCGGCCACGCTCGACCGGATCCTCGGCGGTGCCAAGCTTGGATCCGGGATCGAGCGATCGGTGGTCGCCGGACTCGAGGCCCGCACGCTTCGGCTGGGGAACGGCTTCGGGCTGCACTACGCGAACGTCCGCGGCAACCTCGTCGTCAGCGACCTCGTCGCCGGCATCGCAGACCTTGCGAACGGCGGTCCCGCCCTCACCCGGTCGCAGACGTACTCGGACGCAATCCACGCCTCAGGCGTCCCGCCGAAGGTCGAGGGCCTCGTCTACGTCGACGTCCGCGGCGGGCTCGACCTCGTCCAGCGCCTCTCGAACGCGCCTGTCCCGTCCGGCGTCGAGCGCAACCTCGGCCCGCTGCGTTCGGCCGTCGCCTATGCGGCAGCGAGGCCGAGCGAGGTCCAGGTCACCTTCTTCGTGCGCGTCACCGGTTAAGAGGCCGCGCCGCGCTTTGGGGCCATGGCCGGCGAAGCCACGTCCGGGGCCAGGCCCCGTGCCTGGAGCGTCACCACTTCGTCGCGGGTCTGCGACGGCTAGGGAACCGTCTTCCCTGGATTGAGGATCCCGCGGGGGTCGAAGAGCTCCTTGATCCCGCGGTATAGCGGCACGAGGTCGCCGTGCTCGCGCTCGAGATAGGCGAGCTTGCCCTGGCCGATGCCGTGCTCGCCGGTGCAGGTACCGCCGCGGGCCAGCGCGTCGGCGACGAGCGCCGAGTTGAGTGCCTCCGCACGCGCGATCGAGGTCGCGTCCTCGGGATCGAGCAGGAAGGCAACGTGGAAGTTGCCGTCGCCGACATGGCCGACGATGCCGCCGCGCAATCCGGATTCGTCGAGCGCGCGGCGTGCCTGCTCGATCGCATCGGCGAGCTCAGAGACGGGCACGGCGACGTCCGTCGTCATCGACTTCGAGCCGGGTGACAGCGCAAGCGACGCCATGAGCGCGTTGTGCCTCGCGTTCCACATCTGTCTGCGCGCGGTCGGATCGATCTCGGACTCGAGGGCGGTCGCGCCCTCGTCCTCGAGCAGCTCGCGGGCCGCGACGAGATCGGCAGCCACGGCGCTTTCGCCGCCGCCGAGCTCGAGGAAGAGGTACGGCGACTCGGGGAAGCGCGTGCCGGAGAATGCGTTCAGCGCCGCGATGGTCATCGCGTCGAGAAGCTCGCAGCGCGTCAGCAGCACGCCTGTGGCGACGAGCGAGGCGGCCGCACGGCACGCCGCCTCGACGCTCGGGAACGCCGCGCGCACGACGATGCTCCGCTCGGGGATCGGGTGCAGCCGCAGCGTGAGCTCCGTGATCACGCCGAGCGTCCCCTCCGAGCCGAGGAAGAGGTTCGTCAGGTTGTAGCCGGCGGACGTCTTGACCGCGCGCGTGCCCGTGCGGACGACGCGCCCGTCTGCGAGCACGACCTCGAGCGCGAGCACGTGCGACCGCATGCCGCCGTAGCGCACGGTCGTCGTGCCGCTCGCGTTGGTGGCCGCCATGCCGCCGAGAGTCGCGTCGGCGCCCGGGTCGACGGGGAACCAGAGGCCGTGCGGCCCTGCTGCCGCCTCGAGCTGCGAACGCGTCACGCCCGCCTGCACCGTCGCCGACAGGTCGTCGGTGCGAAGCGCGACGATCCGATCGAGCCGCGTCAGATCGAGGCTGATCCCGCCGCGGAGCGGGATGACGTGACCCTCGAGGCTCGTGCCTGCGCCGAACGGCACGACCGGAACGCCGGCGCCGTCCGCGTACGCGAGCACGGCCGACACCTCGGCCGTCGACTGCGGGTAGACGACGACGTCGGGTCGGTGCGGCGGGTGGTACGAGAGATCGGCGGCGTGCAGGTCGAGCACGGACTCGCCGTCGACGACGCGCCGCTCGTCAGGGAGCACGCGGAGGAGGTCGCTCCGCAGGTCGACGGTCGCGGACACGCGGTCAGTGTACGAAGACTTAGAGGCTCTTAGGCAGCCTGCTCGCGCGAGGCGAGCACGTGATCCGCGAGCCCGTACTCCACGGCCTCGTCGGGGCCGAGGAACCGGTCGCGGTCGATGTCGCGCATCACCTGCTCGACGTCGCGGCCGGTGTGCCGCGCGAGGATCTCGCCGTAGCGTCGCGTGAGCGAGAGGATCTCCTTCGCGGCGATCTGGATGTCGGCCGGAGTGCCCCGGAAGCCGCCGGATCCCTGGTGGATCATCACCTTCGAGTTCGGGAGCACGAAGCGCTTTCCCGCCGCGCCGCCCGCGAGGATGAGCGCGCCGGCGGACATCGCCATCCCGACCGCGTACGTCTGGACGTCGGGCTTCACGAACTGCATCGCGTCGTAGATCGCGAAGCCGGCGTACGCGTCGCCGCCGGGCGAGTTGACGTAGAGCCGGATGTCCTCGTCCGGGTCCTCCGCCTCGAGGAAGAGGAGCTGGGCGACGATGAGGTTCGCCGACTGGTCCGCGACCTCCGTGCCGAGGAAGACGATCCGCTCGCGCAGAAGCCGCGAGAAGATGTCGAACGAGCGCTCGAAGCGTCCGTCGCTCTCCACCACCATGGGCACGACATGGTTAAATGTGAAACCCATTGGTTGCGCATCCTAGCGCAACCGGACGGTTGCGTGTCAAGGTGCGTGCCGAGGAAGGAGCGGAAGATGCAGATCGAGCGCGAGATCGTCGTCCCCGCGTCCCCCGACGAGGTCTGGGAGGCGCTCACCGACGAGGAGCTCCTCGAGGAGTGGTTTGCGAACGACGTCGAGCTCGACCCGCGTCCGGGCGGCGAAGGCGTCTTCCGCTGGGACGACGGCGACGAGCGGCGCGCCGTCGTGCGCGAGGCGGAGCCCGGCGAGCGGCTCGTCCTCGACTGGGAGGACGACGGCGAGGTCGTGCTCGAGCTCGAGGAGGTCGACGGCGGCACGCGGGTGCACGTCGTCGAGACCGCGCCGCACTGGAGCGCCGCCCTGGAGCTGCACGCGCTCGCGTGGACCGCGGTCGCGTAGAGCGGATCTTCGACGCGCTCGGCGACCCGGGCAGGCGCTCGCTCGTCGTGGAGGTCGCGTCGCGCGGGAGTGCGACGGCGACCGAG
>DASSGL010000054.1:0-11003 GCA_035693525.1 Gaiellaceae bacterium
TGCTCCCGCTCGTCGAGACCCTCGACCTCCGATTTGTCCTCCGTCGCCATCAGCGCCTATTCTGTGTGGGATGAATGATTCTGAGGGGCGGGCCATCTGATGCCCGTCGCAACGACAACGAGGGGTCACGTCCAACCCGTCTGAGCGCTCGGCGCCGGCGGGTTTTTTCGTGCCCGGGGAAGGAGTAGGACGCATGGCGAATCACCTCACGCCCGAAGAGCTCTCGAAGGAGCTGGGGATCGAACAGCAGGAAGTGATTCGGGTGTGTGTGCAGGAAGGCGTGCCGATCTACCACGGAAAAATCGACAAGTACCTCTTCCAGGCGCAGCTGCAGGCGCTGGGCGCATCGCCCCAGCGCCACTAGACCCTTCGCCTAGGCGCTCTTACGCGCCGCAGTCTTTCGCCGGGAGCCGCCCGATGGGGCGGCTTTCGGCTTCTTGGGCTTCGATCCACCCTGCTGCGCCTCGGCGACGCTGCGGCGCAGCGCCTCCATCAGGTCGACGACCGGCGTCTCGGCGACCGGCTCCGGCCGCTTGATCTGCTCGCCGGCGAGCTTCGCCTCGAGCATCGCCCGCAGGTCGCGCCGGTACTCGTTCTCGAAGTCCTCGATCCTCCACTCGCCGACGAGGCTGTCGATCACCTGCTCGGCGAGCTGCAGCTCGGGCCCCTTGATCTCGACCTCGTCGACGGCGTCCTCGATCTCGCCCTTCGCGCGCACGTCCTCCGCGAAGAAGAGGAGCTCGAGGGCCAGCGTGTCCCCGTAGGCCCGGATGAGGCAGAGGTTCTCCTTGCCCCAGAGCACGAACTTGCCGACCGCGGCCATGCCCGACTCCTGCATCGCCCGCAGAAGGAGCACGTACGGTCGCCGCTGAGCCTCGGCCGATGCCGGCGCGAGGTAATAGGTGCGGTCGAAGTAGATCGGGTCGACGTCCTCGAGACGGACGAAGCGAAGGATCTCGATCGACTGCGAGCGCCGGAGCGCCACCGACTCGAGGTCAGACTCCTCGACGAGCACGAACTCGCCCTTCGCGACCTCCCAGCCCTTGACGAGCTCGTCCTGCTCGACCTCGCGCTCGTGGAACGGGCACCACCGCTTCTGCTTGATCGGCGTGCCGCACTCCCGATGCAGCGTGCGGAACGCCACATCGGACCGTTGGGTCGCGAGAGCGAGCCCGATCGGGATATTGACGAGCCCGAAGCTGATCGATCCGTTCCAGATGGTTCTCATAGGCGCAGAAGGGAATTGTAGAGGGACCAGGGCTTTCGCCCTCCGAGCCGCCTTCCCTTCTCTTTACGATGATCCCGTGACGACCGCGTCCCCGTCGGCGCCCCCGGCCGACCTCCCGCTGCCCTCCCGCACCGCCGCCGAGCTCTGGCGCTACGCGCTCGCGCAGCACCGAACGACCCCGGCGTATCTCGAGGAGCGCGAGGACGGGTGGCGCGAGGTCTCCTGGGAGCAGGCGCATGACCACGTCGAGGGCCTCTCACGGGCGCTCCTCGCCCGGGGAGTGCGCCACGGCGACCGCGTCGCGGTGCTCTCGCGGACCCGCCTCGAGTGGATGCTCCTCGACTGGGCGATCATGTCGATCGGCGCCGTCGTCGTCGGCCTCTACCCCACCAACACGGCGAGCGAGTGCGCCTACGTGCTGAGCCACTCCGAGACCGTGCTCGCGTTCGTCGAGGACGATCTCCAGCGCCAGAAGCTCGAGTCGGTGCGCGGAGAGGTGCCGTCGCTGCGCGAGATCGTCGACTTCGCGGAGCTCGGCGCCTTCGAGGAGACGGGCGGTGAAGTCAGGCCCGAGCCCGTGGAGGAGGACGACCTCGCGACGCTGATCTACACCTCGGGCACGACCGGCCCGCCCAAGGGCTGCATGCTCACGCACAAGAACCTCGTCACCGCCGGCGCGCGCGTGAAGAGCCACATGCAAGGCACGGAGGACACCGTGCTGCTCTTCCTGCCGATGGCGCACAGCTTTGCGCGCATCTGCCACCACGCTGCCGTCTTCCACGGCTCCACGCTCGCGCTCTGCTCGGACGCGACGCGGGTCCCGGAGGCGATTGCGAATGTGAGACCAACCGTCCTACCGGCTGTTCCCCGGGTCTACGAGAAGATCCACGCGAACGTGCTCGGCGAGATCGAGCGGGCCGGCGGCCCGAAGCGCAGGCTCGGTCTGTGGGCACTCCGCGTCGGTTCACGCGTGAGCCGGCTGCGCCGCGCCGGCCGGCCGGTGCCGCCGTTGCTGCGCGTGCAAGAGCGCGTCGCCGACCGGCTCGTCTTCGCCAAGGTCCGCGAGCGTCTGGGCGGACGCCTGCGGGTCGGCGTCTCCGGGGCGGCCCCGCTCGGTCTCGACGTGCTCGAGTTCTTCCACTCGCTCAACATGCTCGTCGTCGAGGGCTACGGGCTCACGGAGACGTCGAGCTCGTTGAGCGTCAACGATCCGGACGACTATCGCTTCGGAACGGTCGGCCATGCCGTCGAAGGCTGCGACATCACGCTCGACGCCGACGGCGAGATCCTCGTTCGCAGCGACACGATCTTCGCCGGCTACTTCAAGGACCCCGAGGCGACCGCCGCCGCGTTCACCGAGGACGGGTGGTTCCGCACCGGCGACGTCGGAGAGCTGGACGAGGACGGCTGGCTGAAGATCACCGACCGCAAGAAGGATCTGATCATCACGGCCGGCGGCAAGAACATCGCGCCTCAGAACCTCGAGAACGCGCTCAAGTCCTCGAGGTTCGTGTCGCAGGCGCTCGTCGTCGGTGACCGGCGCCCGTACGTGACCGCGTTGATCACGCTCGACGACGCCGAGGTCGAGGCGTCTGGACGCAAGCCCGAGGAGCTCGTCCAGGAGCTCGTGGACGACGTGAACCGCGATCGCGTTCGCGTCGAGCAGATCAAGCGCTTCGCGATCCTCCCGCGCGACTTCACGCAGGAGGAAGGCGAGCTCACGCCCACGCTCAAGCTCCGTCGCAAGGTCGTGCACGAGCACTTCGCGGACCAGATCGAACAGCTGTACTCGTGACCGCAGCGTTTCTCGTGGCGTCTGCGTTCCTTGCGAGCGCAGTGGAGTTCGTCGAGGCGTTGACGATCGTGCTCGCGTCGGGGATCACCCGGGGCTGGCGGTCGTCGCTCATCGGCCTCGCCGCAGCGACGGTTGCGCTCGCCGTCATCGTGGCCGTCCTCGGTCCGGCGCTGACGTTGATCCCGATCGACGTCCTCCGGCTCGTCGTCGGCGGGCTCCTGCTCGCCTTCGGCCTGCAGTGGCTGCGGAAGGCGATCCTCCGTGCGAGCGGCTACAAGCCGCTGCACGACGAAGATGCGATCTTCGCCCGCGAGACGGCCGCGGCCCGCGGCGCGGCGAGCGAGGAGCGCGCGGGTCTCGACTGGTACGGCTTCACGCTCTCGTTCAAGGGCGTGCTGCTCGAAGGGCTCGAGGTCGCGTTCATCGTGCTCACGTTCGGCAGCACGCAGGGAAGCGTCGGCCTTGCGGCATTGGGCGCGGCGATCGCGCTCGCCCTCGTCGTCGTCGTCGGCGTCTTCGTCCGAACGCCTCTGACACGCGTCCCCGAGAACACGATGAAGTTCGCGGTCGGCGTGATGCTGACGACGTTCGGGACGTTCTGGGCGGTCGAAGGCGCCGGCGCCCACTGGCCGGGTGACGATGCGTCGCTGCCCGTCGTCCTCGTGTTCGTGATCGTGCTCTCGCTCACGTCGGTCGCGCTCCTGCGACGGCGAAGGGTGGCGTTCGCGTGAACCGTCTCCGTTCGTTCGGCCGCTTCTGGTGGAACTTCGTCGTCGGAGACGACTGGCGCGCCGCCGCCGGCGTCGTGGTCGCGATCGGCCTGACCGCATCACTCGTCGAAGCGGGGGTGGATGCGTGGTGGCTCCTCCCCGCCGCCGTCGCCGCAATCCTCTGGCTCTCGCTCCGCCGCGAAGCGCGCGCGTAGCCAGGAGGAGGTTGCGGGGGCCTTTCAAGCAACCAGGCTTCAGCCTGGTTGCGGTCGTTGTGCCGCCCGGCCGATGCTACGACCGCAACCTGCCTGAAGGCAGGTTGCAGACCAGGGGCTATGTCACTCGGCGCGCGCCGACGTAGGTCGCCGCGTACCAGCCGCTGATGCTCGAGATCTTCACGACGTCGCCCGTGTGCGGCGCGTGGATGAACTGGTTGCCGCCGATGTAGATGCCGACGTGGCCGAGGCCGTCGAAGAAGACGAGGTCGCCCGGCTGGAGATCGCTCCGGGAGACCGGGACGCCTACCGTCCACTGGGCCCCGGTGTAGTGGGGCAGCGAGACGCCCACCTGGGAGTAGACGTACGCAACGAGCCCGGAGCAGTCGAAGCCGCCGGGGCTCGACCCACCCCACGCGTACGGGGTGCCGAGGTAGCGCATGGCGATGCCGACGACGCCGCCGTACTGGGAGGGAGGCGCGACGGTCTCGCCGCCCGCCGACGCGGTCACGCCCACCGGCGTGTCCTGCAGCGCCAGAGCTTGCTGTACCTGCGTCGTCTGGTAGCGCGCCTCTGCCGCGCGCTTGAGCGCGAGCTGACGTGCGGCCTCGACGGCGACCATGTGCGCGATCTCACCCTTGATCGACGAATACAGCCGCTGCTCGCGGCTGAGCTGCGAACCGAGGTGTACCTTCGCAGCAGCGCGTACCGCAACGAGTTGCCGCTGGCTCTTGTGCTCGCGTACGAGCGCACGCTGGTGAACGACGACCGCCTTCTTGAAGCCGATGACCTCGTTCATCACGGCGACGTCCTGATTCGATACCGACTGAACCGTCTCGACGCGACTCACGAGGTCGGAGATGCTCGTTGCGCCGAGGATCACTCCGAGCGTCGACTGATCGTCGCGCGACGTGTAGATCGCGACGAGCCGTTCCATGAGCGCACGCTGCGACTGCTTCAGGTTCGCGCGCGCGGCAGTGAGCGCGATCTTGTTGTTGCGGAGGTTGTGCTCGATCTGGTGCAGCCGCTGCGTTGCCATCTCGTAGCGGTTGCGTGCGCGCTCGAGGCTCGCATCGAGTTGTTGGATCTCGGCGGCAACCTGTTGCGCCTGCGCGCGCTTCGAGTTGATGGAGGGGTCGCCGGTCGCAGTGCCGGCCGCGATACACGCCGCAGCAAGCGCACTGACCAGCACCGACGCTTGTCGTTTACGAAGCCTGATGTTGTCTCCCGCCGTTGCTTACCGCACGCGCACCGGGTGGGGCCGGGACGTCACAAGTCGGGGAGGCTAGCAGGGTGATCGGACACCCGCAAATAGACACCTGTCGAAAAATCGCTGCATTTCTGCGTCGAAATTCACAAAACGCAACCCGTGCGGGAGCGCACAAAGTCGACCGATAACCTGCGTTTTCTGTGGTACGGTCCCGCCCTCGTGGGCGGCCCATGGACACGATCCTCGGTGCGGCTCGCAGGTGCCGCTACTGCAATCCTCGTCGCAAACGGCGTCGCAGCCGCCGATGCGGCCGGTCCCGTGTCTTCGTTACGCGCGCAGGTGAGCACGCTCTCCGCGCGCACGCATCAGGCGCTGCTCGGTCTGTATGCGGTCGATACACGTCTGCATGCCGCACACGCAAGGCTTGCGACGCTCCAAGCGCAAGCGGCGCGCCTTCGAAGCGAGGAGGCGCAGTTGGCGCAACAGCTGACCGCGACGCACCGCACGCTCGTGATCTCGCGAGGGCAGCTCGGCGATCGGATCTCGATGCTCTACAAGGAGGGAAATGTGAGCGCGCTTGCAGTCGTGCTCGGCTCACAGTCCCTCGACGACGCCCTGACACGACTCGACGATCTGAACCGCGTCGCCGATCAGAACCGTCAAGTGATCGAGGTCGCCGCGAGCGCACAGACTCGGGTACACACGTTGCGGACGCAGCTGCGCGCGCGAAGGGCCGCCCTCGCCGGAGCCCTCGCCGATGCACGTCGCGAAGCGGCAACCCTGGAATCCGCACGAGTCGCGCGCCTCGGCTTCATCGCAGGTCTCCGGCGCGAGCAGCGGTTGAAAGCCGCGCAGATCGACGCGCTGCAGACCGCTGCTACGCGCGTGGAGCGGAAGTCCGATGCGCTCCAGGCGGCCGCGGTCGCCGAAGCGCCGACCACACCGGCGCCGGCGGTGGCCCCGGTCGCCACGGTAACGCCGGGCCACATGATCACGGTCTTGTCGACCGGGTACTCGCTCACCGGCTACACCGCCACCGGCATGCCGGTCGGCTGGGGAGTCGTCGCCGTCGACCCCGCCGTGATTCCACTCGGGAGCCGGCTGACGATTCCCGGCTACGGCGAAGCCGTCGCGGCCGACACCGGCGGAGGCGTGCGCGGAGACACCATCGACATCTGGTTCCCGACCGGCGCCCAGGCCCGCGCGTGGGGCCGTCGGACGGTCACGATTACGGTCCACTAGACTCTCGGCGGCCAGGGAAGGGGGAAGAAACTGAGCGAAACGCTTCAAGCGGCGGAGGGGCGTCAACCGGAGTCTCTGCGCGTGCTGATCGTGGACGACCACGACCTGTTTCGAACAGGTCTGCGCAACCTGCTCGAGGAGCAGGGCGTGCAGATCGTCGGCGAGGCGGCGAGCGGCGCGGAGGCGGTGCGCATCGTGCGCGAGCTCGCTCCCGACGTCGTCGTGATGGATCTCAACATGCCGGGGATGGGCGGCGTCGACGCGACGCGCCACATCACCGGGATCGCCCCCCTCACCCGCGTCGTCATGCTGACCATCTCCGAGGACGACAGCGACGTGATGGACGCGATCCTCGCCGGCGCATGCGGCTACCTTCTCAAGGACTCGTCGATCCAGGATCTGATGGCCGGGATCAGAGCAGCGTCGCTCGGCGAGTCGCTCATCTCGCCGAACATCGCCGCGAAGGTGCTTCAGCGTGTTCGCGCGACGAGCACGCAACCGGAGATGGCGAACACGATTCGAGCCGAGCTCTCCGACCGCGAGATCGAGGTTCTCAAGCTGATCGCGAACGGCAAGGACAACGCGGTCATCGCGGGCGAGCTGCACATCAGCCCGAAGACCGTGAAGAACCACATCTCGAACATCCTGATGAAGCTGCAGATCGACAACCGCATCCAGGCCGCCGTCTACGCCGTGCGGTCCGGCATCGTCTGAGACACCGCTTTTCCTAGGACGTCGTTCGCGCCGTGCGAGCCCGCTCGTGGAGCGTGCCGAGCAGGGAGCGAAGCTTGACGAGCTCGTCGTCGGCGACCGTCAGGCGGCGGCCGAGCGACGAGATCTCGTCACCGATCTCGGCCCCGCCGGAGCGTGCGACCTCACCGAGGCGCCGCTCGAGCCGCCAGCGCTCGGCTTCGAGCGCGAGCGCCTGGGCGTACCCCTCGGTCAGCGTCGACTCGAGCGTGTCGAGGTTCGGCGCGTCGGCGCTGAGAAGCTCTTCGATCTGGTGCAGCATCGTGTCGGCGGCGGTGTCCACGCGGTCAGTGTTCGATTATCGGGACAGCCCGCGCCCTCCGTATGGGCCGGGCGGCCCATCTTCTCCAGGCCGCGGACCCAGGAGCCCTCACGCAGGGACTTGACGCACCGGGGCCCCGTCTGGACACTGCCCGCGTGCGGGCCCGCGCCGTCGCCGCTGCAATCGCCCTCGCGTACGCCGTCCCCGCGGCCGCGTCGGCCTCGCTGCAGTCGTCGCTCGAGCGCGCGCTCAACGTCCCGTACGTGAGCGCCGGGGCGACGGGGGCGGTCGCGGTCGACCTCTCGACCGGCGCAACCGTCTACGCGCGCAACGGCACGCTCTCTCTGATCCCGGCCTCGAACGAGAAGCTCGCGGTCACATACGCCGCGCTCACCGCGCTCGGCCCCGGCTTCACGATCGAGACCGACGTGCTCGGCGAAGGCGTGCAGTCGGGAACGACCTGGCAGGGCGACATCGTGGTGAAGGGCTTCGGCGACCCGACGCTCTCGTCGAGCGACCTCGCCGATCTCGCGCGGCAGGTTCGGGCCGACGGGATCACACGGGTGAGCGGGCGCGTCCTCGGCGACGAGTCCTGGTTCGACTCCCGCCGCACCGCAGCCGGGTGGAAGGCATCGTTCTACATCAGCGAGTCGCCCCCGCTCTCGGCGCTCGTCGTCGACCGCGGCCGCTTCGGTCGCTACACGTCGGCGGACCCGGCACTCGCGGCCGCGCGGCTCTTTCGCACGGCCCTCGTCCGTGCAGGGGTGGGCGTCGCCGGCGCCGCGGCGCACGGGACGGCAGACGACGCCGCCCAGCCGCTCGCCGCCGTCGACTCCCCCACGCTCGGGGCGATCGTCCGATGGATGGACCGAGTGAGCGACAACTTCACCGCCGAGATGCTCGTCAAGGAGCTCGGCGCCGTGCAGTCGGGGCAGGGCACGACCGCCGCGGGCGTCGGCGTCGTCACCGGCCTGCTCGCTGCGGCCGGCGTGCCGCTCGCCGGCGTCCGGCTCGTCGACGGCTCGGGGCTCTCGCTCCTCGACCGCTTGACCCCGAACGCGCTCGTCGCGCTCCTCACCACGATGTGGACCGACGACGAAGTACGGCTCGAGCTGCTCGCCTCGCTCCCCGTCGCGGGCCGCACCGGCACCCTGCACAACCGGATGCGGAGCGGCGCGGCGACCGGCATCGTGCGCGCGAAGACCGGAACCACCTCGAACGCGTCGGCGCTCTCCGGGTTCGTCGCCGACCGCTACGTCTTCTCGGTGCTGCAGAACGGCTTCCCGGTCTCGCTCACCTGGGCGCGGATCGCGCAGGATCGGTTCGCCGCGGTCCTAGCTTCTTCCCAGTAGCTCGAGGAGCTCGGGCTCGCCGAGCTGCGGGACTCCGGTCTTCTCCGCCTTCGTCAGCTTCGACTTGCCCGGATCCTCGCCGACGATGAGCGCAGTCGTCTTTGAAGAGACCGAGCTCCCGACCTTGGCGCCGAGCTCTTCGAGCGCTTCCGCCGCCTCCTCGCGCGTGAAGCCCTCGAGCGTCCCCGTGATCACGTACGTCCTGCCTGTGAGAGGGCCTTCGACCGGCTTGTCCTCGTCACCGATCTCGAACCGCAGCCCAAGAGCGCGGAGCTCCTCGACGAGCGCGCGGTTGTCGTCGTCCCGGAACCACTCCGCGATGGCCTCGGCCCGCTCGGGGCCGATGCCTTCGGCCTCGACGAGCTCTTCCTGCGTCGCGTTCATGAGCGCGTCGACCGTGCCGAAGTGGCGGGCGAGCGTCTGCGCCGTCACCCAGCCGACGTCGGGGATGTTGAGGCCGAAGAGGACCCGGGAGAACGGGATCGCCTTCGAGGCCTGGATCGCGTCGATCGCGTTGCGCGCACTGATGTCGGCGAAGCCGTCGAGCTCGAGGAGCTGCTCCCCCGTCAGCCGGTAGAGCTCGGGCAGGGAACGGACGAGGCCCTGCTGCCAGAGGCGCCACACCGTCTGCTCCCCCACTCCGTCGATGTCCGCCGCGGCCATGACCCAGTTGTTCAGGGTCTCGAGCCCGCGGGAGGGGCACGCGCGATTCGGGCAGCGGTGCATCGCCTCGCCCTCGGGCTTCACGACCTCGGTGCCACAGAGAGGGCAGTGCGACGGCATGCGGAACGGCTTCGTTCCCCTGCGATGCCTGCCCGCAGGCCCGACGACCTGTGGGATGACGTCGCCCGCACGCTGGACGATCACGTCGTCGCCCTCGCGGATGTCCTTGCGGTTGATGTCCTCCTCGTTGTGGAGCGTCGCGCGCGAGATGGTGACGCCGCCGACCTCCACCGGCTCGAGCATCGCCCAGGGGTTGAGCGCACCCGTTCGTCCGACCCGAATCGCGATCTTCTCGAGGCGCGTCACCGCCGTCATGGGGGCCCATTTGAACGCGCGCGCCCAGCGTGGCCGCTCGTGCAGCGCGCCGAGGCGCCGCTGTTGGTCGAACGAGTCGACCTTGACGACGATGCCGTCGATCTCGTAATCGAGCTCGGCACGGCGAAGCTCCCACTCGCGAACGAGCTCCGCGACCTCGCCGATCGATTCGAGCCGCCGCGCGAACGGGTTCGTCAGGAAGCCTCGCTCGCGGAGCCAGGCGAGGGTCTCCCAGTGCGTGTCGAGGTCGAGCCCTTCGCGGTGCCCGGTTGCGTAGACCCAGATCGAGAGCGGGCGCGACGCCGTGATCGACGAATCCTTCTGCCGGAGCGAACCCGCCGCGGCGTTGCGCGGATTCGGCCACGTCGGCTTGCCTTCCGCGACGAGGCGCTCGTTCGCCGCACGGAAGCCGCCGAGCGGCATGTACACCTCGCCGCGGACCTCGAGCAGCGCAGGCGCTGCGCCGCGCAGCTGCAGGGGGATCGCCCTGATCGTGCGCAGGTTGGGCGTCACGTCCTCGCCCTGCACGCCGTCGCCGCGCGTGGTGCCACGCACGAAGCGGCCGTGCTCATAGGTGAGGTTGATCGCGGAGCCGTCGATCTTCGGCTCGACGACGTATGCAACCGGCTCCGTCGTCCCGAGCCGCTTGCGAATGTCGTCCGCCCACTTCGCGAGGGCTTCGTCCGACGTCACCTTCTCGAGCGAGCCCATCGGCGAGAGGTGCCGCACCTTCTGGAACCGGTCCGAGAGCGGCGCGCCGACGCGCTGCGTCGGCGAATCCGTCGTGACGAGCTCCGGATGCTCCGTCTCGATTCGCTGCAGCTCGTCGTAGAGCGCGTCATATGCGGCGTCGTCGATCGTCGGAGCGTCGTCGACGTAATACGCGATCGCCGCATCGTTGAGGATCGACCGAAGCTCGGCGGCGCGGCCCTCGACGCTAGAGATGCTCAAGCAGCTCCTCTGCCGTCTCGACGATCGCATCTGGCTCCTCGCGCTCGAGCTTCTCGCGATCGTGGATTCGTCCCCACGTGACGGCGAGGGCGCCCATGCCGGCCGCACGCGCGGCGCGGATGTCGAACGGCGAGTCGCCGACGTACGCACAGACCTCCGGCGCGACGCCCATCCGCTCGGCAGCCACGAGCAGCGGCTGAGGGTCGGGCTTGTGCCGCTCGGTCTCGTCTCCGCCGACCAGCGTCTCGAA
>DASSGL010000055.1:0-3071 GCA_035693525.1 Gaiellaceae bacterium
GACGTCGAGGGCGGCGACCAGCCGCTCTCGGACGAGGTGGGTCGCCTCTGGGTGATGCAGAACGGCGAGATCTACAACCACGTCGAGCTGAGGTCGGAGCTCCGAGCGCTGGGCCATGCCTTCGCCACGGAGTCCGACACGGAGGTGATCGCGCACGCGTTCGAGCAATGGGGCCCGCGCTGCCTCGAGCAGTTCAACGGGGACTTTGCGCTGGCGATCTGGGATCGGGACAGGCGGGAGCTCTTCCTCGCGCGTGACCGCTTCGGCGTCAGGCCGCTCTTCCTCGCCGAGTACGACGGCGACGTGTGCTTCGCCTCCGAGGCGAAGGCGCTCCTTCGGCACCCGGGCGCGCCGCGCGAGCTCGATCCCGCGGGCATCGCCGAGACGCTGACCCTGTGGTCGGCGCTGCCCGAGCGCTCGGCGTTCGAGCGGGTTCGCGAGCTGCCGCCGGCGCATTACGCGATCGTCGGCGCCGACGGCGTCGTCCACGAGACGCGCTGGTGGTCCCTCGAGTTCGAGCCGAGCCGGCTCCCCGAAGCGGAGCTCCTGGAAGAGCTGGACGGCCTCCTCCTCGACGCCACCCGAATCCGGCTGCGGGCCGACGTCCCGGTTGCCGCCTACGTCAGCGGCGGGCTCGACTCCGCGATCGTCGCGGCGCTGGCGGCGCGCGAGGTCGGTCACGAGCTGCACGCCTTCGGAATCGGGTTCTCCGACGCGCGCTTCGACGAGAGCTCGTTCCAGGACCAGGTCGCAGGTGACCTCGGCATCGACTTCCACCGCACGCTCGTCGACGCGGAGTCGATCGCAAGCCTGCTCCCGCGCGTCGTCGAGCTCGCCGAGACCCCGCTTCTCCGCACCGCGCCCGCTCCGCTCCTGCGTCTGTCGAGCGCGGTGCACGATGCGGGACTCCGTGTCGTGCTCACCGGCGAGGGTGCCGACGAGCTCTTCGCCGGCTACGACCTCTTCCGGGAGGACAAGGTCAGGCGCTTCTGGGCGCGCGACCCGGACTCGAAGCTCCGCCCGCTGCTGCTCACGCGCCTCAACCGGTTCCTTGCAGCCGACGTAACTCGAGCGGGCAGCTTCTTCACCGGGTTCTACGCGCGGGACATCCTCGCGCTCGACGACCCGCTCTACAGCCACAGGTTGCGCTTCACGAACACGGCGCGCTGCCTGCGCCTTCTCGATCCCGGCGTGCTCGCGCGCGCCCAGGTGGAGTCGACTCCGGTCGACCGGCTCGTCTCGCTCCTTCCGGCGGGCTTCCACGAGGCGTCGCCGCTCGGCCGCGCGCAGCAACTGGAGATCCTCACGTTCCTGCAGGGCTATCTGCTCCACGGCCAGGGCGACCGCATGCTGATGGGCAACTCGGTGGAGGGACGCTTTCCCTACCTCGACCACAGGGTCGCCGAGCTCGCCGCGCGTCTTCCCGACTCGATGCGCCTGCGCGGGCTTCAGGAGAAATACGCACTGCGTCGAGCGATGACACGCTACGTGCCCGCCGACGTCCGCGCGCGGACGAAGCAGCCGTACCGCGCACCCATCGGGACGGCGCTCGCCGGTCCATCGGCGCCCGCGTATGTTCGCGAGCTGCTCGCGCCCGATCACGTCCGTGCCGTTGGCCTGCTCAATGCGGCCGCCGTCGAGCGCCTCGTCCGGAAGTTCGACGCGAGCGGAGGTGCCGGCGTGGGGGAGACCGACGAGATGGCGTTCGTCGCCTGTCTCACGCTGATGCTGCTCCACGAGCGGTTCGTCGCCGCGCCGAGGCTCGCGCCCGCTCTGGTGCCGGATCGATTCGTCGTCGGCGACACGCTCCAGACCTTCGGCGAGGCGAACGTCGCGGAGGCTCTTTGAGCTCGACGCTCGTCTTCGAGAGCCTGCTCGCGTCTGCGGAGGCCGCTCCCGACAAGGAGGCGGTCGTCGACGAGTTCGGCCCCCGAACGTACGCTCAGCTCGCGGACGAGGCGCTTCGCATCGCGCAGCTCCTGCGGGACGAGGGCATCGCCCCCGGCGACCGGGTCGCGATCCAGCTCGACAACACCGCCGACTGCGCCGCGGCGATCTTCGGAACGCTCCTCGCAGGCGGCGTGATCATGGTCGTCAATCCTCAGACGAAGGCGACGAAGCTCGCCTTGATGCTCGACGACAGCGAGGCGTCGTTCCTCCTGACCGAAGGACACGCAGCGGCGATCGCCGCCGACGCGCTCGAGCAGTCGTCGTCCTCTGTTCGCGCGTTCACGACACGCTCGACGACGGGAGCGTCGCCGTTCCCAGACCTGAACGACGCGCTTGCGGCGACGGAGCCCGCCACGTCCATGCCGTCGACGGGCCCGACCGACCTCGCGGCGCTCGTCTACACCTCCGGAACGACCGGGCGGCCGAAGGGCGTGATGCTGAGCCAGCGGTCGCTCGTCTTCGTCGTCGGGAGCATCGCGGAGTACCTGCGCCTCGACGCCGACGACCGGATTCTCAGCGTCCTCCCGCTCGCGTTCACGTACGGCCTCAGCCAGCTCCTTCTGACGACCCTCCTCGGCGCGACACTCCTGATCGAGCGTTCGTTCGCGTTCCCAGCGCGCACGCTCCAGAGGATGCGCGCCGGCCGGGCGACCGTCTTCCCCGCCGTTCCGACCGTCTACGCGACGCTGATCGGGATGGAGCACGCCGCGCCGTACGAGTCGGTGCGCTGCCTCACGAACGCCGCCGCCGGGTTGCCGCCCGCGTTTCACGAGCCGATCCGCGAGCTCTTCCCGAACGGCCGTCTGTACCGGATGTACGGGCTCACCGAGTGCGTCCGCGTCTGCTACCTCGAGCCCGAGCTGATCGACGTCAAGCCCACCTCGGTCGGTCGTGCGATCCCCGGAACGGAGGCGTTCGTCCTCGACGACGACGGGAAGCCGGTCGCGCCGGGCCGGACGGGGGTGCTCCACGTGCGCGGCCCCCATCTGATGACGGGCTACTGGCGCGACGCCGCCGCGACCGACGACATGCTGAAGGCGGGCGGGAGCGTGCTCTGCACGCACGACAACTTCACAGTCGACGAGGACGGCCTCCTCTACTTCGTCGGTCGCACCGACGAC
>DASSGL010000056.1:0-3117 GCA_035693525.1 Gaiellaceae bacterium
TGCACATTGCCGTCTCGCCCGCCCCTCGGCCGGCCGCCCCGCCGACGTTGACGCTCGTCCGCGTGCCGACCGCCGCGGCGGTCGGGAGGCCGTCCCGGGTCGTCTTTCGAGTCACCGATGCCCGCGTGGCGATCGCCCGGATCCTCCCGGAAGACGGAGAGGCTCTTGTCTGGAGATTCCCCCGCCCCGACCACATTGTCGCGTTCACGTGGACGCCCGCTCGTCGTGGCAGCTACGTCCTCACGGTCACCGCCCGCGGAAGCGACGGCAAGACCACGCAGACGGCGACCCGGCTGGCGGCGGAGCGGGGCCTGTGAGCGCAACGCCGTCGCACTCGGTCGATAGTTCCTGGCGGCGGTCGCTCCTCACCGCGGCCGGCTGCGCGGTCTTCGGAGTTCTCGTCCACGTCGCCGGACCGATCGTCCCGGTGGAGCTCGCAACGGTCGGGCTGGGGATCGGCGTGATCGGAGCGGCGTTCCTGCTCGCTTGGGCCGCCGACGCCGGGGAAGCGGTCTTCTCCGGCGGCCTCGTCCTCGCAGTCGTCGCCCTCGTCACCGTGCTGCCCGAGTTCGTCATCGAGGTCAGGTTCGCGTACATCCAGGAGACGGGCCTCGTCTCGGCCAACCTGACCGGTGCGACGCGGCTTCTGCTGACGGGCGCGATTGCCATGCCGCTGATCGTGGCTCTCAGCGCTCGCAGGAGGGGCCGCGCGGCCACCGCATTTCAGCTTGCGCCCACGCGTCGGCTCGAGCTTGGAATCCTCCTGATCGCCGCGATCTTCGCGATCCAGATCGTCGCCCGGGGAAGCCTGACCGTCGTCGACGGCGTCGTCCTCCTCGCGTTGTATCTCCTCTATGCCCGCCGCATCCAGGGAACGCACGGCGAGGAGCCCGCCGTCGTCGGCGTCGCCGCCGGCCTCCTTTCGCTCCCGCCGAAGTATCGACGGCCGTCCATTGCGGCGCTCGTCGTCGTGGCAGCCTCCGTCGTCGTCACCATCTCCAACCCGTTCGCGGACGCGCTCCTGGCGACGGGGACGTCGCTCGGGATCGACCCCTACCTGTTGATCCAGTCGATCATCCCGGTTGCCACCGAGGCTCCGGAGTTCGTCGTCGTAGCCGTCCTCGTCGCAAACCGCCGTCCGGCCCAAGGACTCGCGCTCTTCCTCGCTTCTTCCGTGAGTCAGTGGACGCTCGCGATGGGCGCGCTTCCGTTCGCGTACGTCGCCGGAGGCGGTGGCATGTCGATTCCGCTCGCCGGTCATGCGCTGGTCGAGCTCACCGTCACGATCGGACTGACGCTCTTCGCGGTCGCCGCCCTCGCCGTCCTCCGCTCCGAGCGCTTCGACGCCTGGCTCGTCATCGGAGTCTTCGCCGTCGCGTTCGTCTACCCGTACCCGGTCGTGCGCATAGCCGCCGCGTTCGTCTTCCTCGTCTTCGCGATCGACCTCTTCCTCGCGCACCGACGCGCTGTTCCGCCGCTCCTCCGGACGGCGTTCGGCGGGACGCGCGCTCGACGGTAAACGCGACCGCAGATGATGGCCAGCCTCAGTCCATCGTCGTTCAGGGCGAGAGTGACGGTTCGTCGGGCGCCGACAGGCTCAACACGGCGCCCGCCACCGCGGCGGAGGCGCTGATCTTCGCCTCGAGCGCTCGTAGCCGGATGGCGACGTGCGATTCGGTGTCGTCTCCGGCGAGGTCGACGTCGCCGATGATGTAGACCATGCGGGGCCCGACGATTGCCAGCCGTAGATAGGTCACCCGGGCGACTTCGGGCATCTCGAGCAGCGCCCCGATCGTGGCGGCACGAACGCGGGGGTCTGCCTCCTCGCCGACCAGGAACTGACGATTCCTGTCGATCAGTACGACCGCGACGACGGCGAGGAGCACGCCGACGAGAATGGAGCCGACGGCGTCGGGCGTCGAGGAACCCGTCGCCTGATGCGCTCCGAGGCCGACAGCCGCGATGACGAGGCCGACCAGAGCCGCGGAGTCCTCGAAGAAGACGGCGCGGAGCGTCGGATCGGATGTGGCCATCACCTCCTCGATCACATCACGACCGAACAATTCGGCCGTGGGCCTGGCTTGACGGACCGACCGCAGAAAGGAGATCCCCTCGAGCACGAAGGAAAGCGCCAGCACCACGTAGCCGACGACAAAGTCCGTCGCCGGCTCGGGCGTGATCAGCTCCTGGATTCCATGCGTGACCGAAACGGCGGCGCCTGCCACGAACAGACCGAGCGCCGCGAGCAGGGACCAGACATACGCCTCGCGCCCGTGGCCCAGGGGATGCGCACGGTCGGGCGGTCGGTAGGACCGCCGGTTGGCTACGAGCAGGAACACCTCGTTACCCGTGTCCGCCCAGGAGTGCGCGGCCTCCGCCAGCATCGACGCCGACCCGGTCACCACGGCCGCAAGCGTCTTCGCCACTCCGACGAGGAGATTGGCGCCCAAGGCGACCCATACCGTCCTCGCACTTGCAGACACGCCCGAACGCGATACGCGCGAAAGCGAGCGAAGGAGATCTGCCTCGCCGACGTGTGGCTCGTCGTCAGCCGCTGGGCTCACGGCGGAAGTCTCTCGCACGACGTCCGTCTTGAGGCCGGATTCCGTGATCGTTCGAGACCGTGACGCTCAGCGGATCGGCAATTCGTATCGAGTCGAGAGGCGGCCACAGGTTCACTGGCTCGGATGAGATCGCGGGCGATCGTTCTTGGAGCCGCCGCTCTGGCGCTGGCCGCGGGCGCTTTCGTGCTGGCGCTGACCAGCCGAGCCGGCCCAGCCCCGCCGATCACCGTCACGACGAAGGTCGTCACGGCGAAGGCACCCGTGGTGGTCACGACCACCGCGCCCTCTGCGCCGGTCACGGCGAAGCCGCGCACGACTGCGAAGCCCGCCCCGTCCAGGAAGACGCCGGCTCGACCCAGCAAGAGGAGATCCTGTGAGCGCGACGGTGACCCGACCGGCTCTGACTCTGGCAGCTGCCCCGGCGACGACCAGGCCGGCGACACGGACTCGGGCGACAGCTCCGGTGACGATCAGGCCGGCGACGGGGACTCGGGCGACAGCTCCGGCGACAATCAAGCCGGGGATGGCAAGTCTGGGGGCGCATGACCGACGC
>DASSGL010000057.1:0-16020 GCA_035693525.1 Gaiellaceae bacterium
CCGCGTCGCCTCACCCCTCGGCCTCTACGCCGAAGAATTCGACGCCCCCACCGGCCGCCACCTCGGCAACTTCCCCCAAGCCTTCTCCCACCTCGCCCTCATCGAAGCAGCCGCCCGCATCATGGTCCCCGAGATGATGGCCCAGTACTAGCGCGACTTCGTTAGGTTCCGTGTGCGGGCTCGCGGGTGGGTCCGATCTGAGCTATTTCCGCTACTGGGGAGGGAGTTGTCACCGCGGACCAGGCTGCGTGCGGCTATGCCGCGTACGCCGCCTCCGGCCAGCCGCAGTTCTTCGCCCTCGGCACGGGCGTCGCCGGTGGGAAGAAGACGTCCACAGCGAGCCAGGGCGCCCGTGCCGGCGCTGACGGCTTCGGGGTGATCGCGTGGAACAACCAGAACCTCACCGTGCTCGGCGACGGCAAGGGCATGGACCATCTCGAGGCGTCCGGAATCTTCCCGGCACTGATGGCGGCCGCCGAGGAATGCGGAGTCGCCGTTCCTGAAGACTGACGCATCGAACGCGGGTCAGAGCTGCGTGACTTGCGTTACGCGGTGGAGTCGCCGGCCACGGCCGCGCCGTAGCGCAGGCGCAGGTCGTAGCCGGTGATCTCCTCGCCGCATGCCCGACAGGTGTGCACCACGTCGGCTTCCTCGCCGCACGTGTGCACCCAGCTCGAGACCTGCGGGGGTGAGGCCCAACGGTCGCCCCACTGCGCGAGGCTCAGCAAGATGGGCCGCAGCTCACCGCCCGCCCGCGTCAGGTGATAACCGAAGCGCACCGGGCGGTCCTGGTACTGCCGCTTCTCGAGGACGCCGGCGGCCTCGAGACGGCGAAGCCGGCTCGTGAGGATGTCGCGCGGTGCGCCGGTGTTCCGCTGGATCTCGTCGAAGCGGTGCACGCCGAGTGCGAGCTCGCGGACGACGAGGAGCGCCCACTTCTCGCCGAGAAAGGCGAGGGCGGAGGCGATCGAGCACGGGCGCGGGAGAGCCTCTTCCACGGCGGAACGTAGTGTGCCATAGAGGGTTGACTTATCCAACCGAGTACGGTAGGTTTTTCCAACTCGCTCATGCACACGCGAATCCTGAAGCCGAGGCACGGCCCGACGCTCGTCGTCCGCCCGCTCGGTCGGGGCGACGTCCGAACCGTCCTCGCCGTCTTCGAGCGTCTGAGCGAGCGGTCGCGGCGCGCCCGGTTCAACGGCTCGAAGCCGTGTCTCAAGAGCTCGGAGCTGCGTGAGCTCGCCGCGATGGACGCGAACCACCACGCCCTCGTCGCCTATGTCGACGGCGATCCGCTCCCCGTTGCGATAGCCCGCCTCGTGCGCGACGGCCGCAGCGCGGAGATCGCGTTCGCCGTCGCCGACGAGTACCAGCACCGCGGTGTCGGCTCGACGCTCGCCGCCGAGCTGATCGCCGATGCCCGCGCCGCCGGCATCATCGAGATCACCGCACTCGCATCGAGCGACAACGCTGCTGCCGTGAAGCTCCTCCGCCGCACGACGAACGTGCTCGACGTCCGCCTCGAGGGTCCAGAGCTCTCGATCCGAGCGGCAATCGCGTAGCCCGAAACGCGGAGGTAGATTCACGACCGTGGGAGCGGTCGACCTGAGAGAGCTGCTCGCCGCCGACGGCGACGACCACGAGCGCTGGGCGCGCACGATCAACCCCCAGTTCGTCCGGGTGTTGCGCACGATCGGCTTCGACCGGACGTGGGCGCGCGCCGACGGCGCGTACCTCTTCGACGAGGACGGCCACCGGTACCTCGACATGCTCGGCGGCTTCGGTATGTACAACGTCGGCCGCAACAACCGGCGGATCCGGGAGGCGCTCGTCGAGGCGCTCGAGCTCGAGACCCCGGGCTCCGTCCAGCTCGGCGTCACGGCGCTCCCGGGCCTGCTCGCCGAGGCGTTGCTCGAGCGCACGCCGCCGCGGCTCGAGCGCGTTCTCTTCACGAGCTCCGGCACGGAAGCAGTCGAGGCCGCGCTCAAGCTCGGTCGGGCCGCGACGAAGCGCACGCGCGTGCTCTCCGCAGAGAGCGCGTTCCATGGGCTGACCCTGGGGTCCCTCTCGGCAAACGGAAACGACGTCTTCACCGCGCGCTTTCAGCCGCTCCTGCCCGGCTTCGACCGCGTGCCGTTCGGCGACCTCGATGCGCTCGAGCGCGAGCTTCGAAGCGAGGATGTCGCCCTGTTCCTCGTCGAGCCGATTCAGGGCAAGGGCTGTACGCTGCCGCCGCCCGGCTATCTCGAGGGCGCACAGGAGCTCTGCCGGCGCTACGGCACGCTCTTCGCGGTCGACGAGGTGCAAACCGGCTTCGGCCGCACGGGCAGGCTGTTCGCGTTCGAGCATTGGGGGCTCGAGCCAGACCTCGTGCCGATAGCGAAGTCGCTCTCGGGCGGATACGTACCGGTGGGCGCGCTGCTCATGTCGCGCGCGGTTCACGAAGCCGTGTTCGACTCGATGGAGAACGCCGTCTCGCACGGCTCGACGTTCGCGCCCAACGAGCTGGCGATGGCGGCGGGACTGGCAACGCTGCACGAGCTCGACGAGCAGGGACTCGTCGAGCAGAGTGCGCGTCTCGGCGAGAAGCTGCTCGCGGAGACGCGATCGCTCGTCGACGAGTTCGAGGTCGTGCGCGAGGTCCGGGGGCTCGGGCTGATGTGGGCGATCGAGTTCGGGGAGCCGTCCTCCGGCCGCATGTCGTGGCGGATGATCGAACGGATGCAGCCGGGGCTCTTCGCCCAGCTCGTCGTGGCGCCGCTCTTCACGCGGCACCGCATCCTCAGCCAGGTCGCAGCGCACAAGCTCGCGGTGATCAAGGTGCTCCCGCCGCTCGTCGTCTCGAGCGACGACCTCGACTACTTCGTCGATTCGCTCCGCGGCACGATCAAGCGCGCGCAGAGGATGCCGAGCTCGTTGACGCGGTTCGCGCTGACTGCCGCCGGGATTCGCTAGACGTCGCCGAGCTCGCCGAGCTCGGAATGCGAGCGGATGCAGTCCGCCGCCCATGCTTCCGCGCGCGCGACGACCCGTTGGCACAACACGTCGAGGTTGTCGACGGCGCCGTCCTCCGGGATCTCGATCACCGTCTGACGGATCGCGGTCTCGACCGAGCCGCCGAACTCGTGGCGCTCCTCGGCGACGATCGCGAACGAGTCGAGGACGCTGCTGAGGGAACGCGCCAGATCCTCGATCTCGGCCTGGCTCGCGTTGCGGCCCGCATAGAGGCCGAAGTTCACGCGCACCGTACAGGCGCCTTCTTCCGGCCCGCGTACGCGAAATGCGACCGGCGGGTCGCTCAACTCTCTCTTGGCTCCCATCGAAACTTCAACGAAGCAACGACCAATCCGGTTGCGCCCCATGCTGCGAGCACTCCGAGCGCACCGGGCTTCGTCCACAGTGCGTGGTTCCGCAGATACACGGCGTTGACGATGTCGATGAAGTACTTGAGCGGTAGCACGTCGCCGATCGCACGCAGAAACGCCGGGTAGTGACGCGTCGGCCCGAACGAGCCGGCGAGGAAGGCCATCGGCAGCAAGATGAAGTTGACGACCGCCGACGACCCCTCGGCGGAGCGGATGAGCGATGCGGTGGCGACGCCGAGCGCGGCGAAGACGATCGCGCCGATCACGACGGCAAGGATCAGCGATCCAGCCGCATGCGGAAACGGCGTTCCGTAGAGGATGCGGCCGAGAATGAAGAGCGCGACCGTCTGCAGCGCGAACACGGCGAGCGTCGAGACGAGTGCCGCCGCGATGTATGTCGCCGCGGGGAGGGGGGTCCCGCGCAGCCGCTTGAGGATGCCGGCCTCCCGCCGCACGACGAGCTGGATCGCGAGCCCCGCGAAGGCGGTGTTCGCACAGCCGTAGCCGATCATCCCTGCCAGCAGGGCCTGCGGCGCGGGCACGCCGTAGATCCTGCCGTTGTAGACCGAGCCGAGAAGCACATAGAGGAGCAGCGGGAAGACGAAGATGAAGAACGCCGCCTCGCGACTGCGCCAGAAGACGAGCTGCTCGTAACGCAGCTGGTGCGCGAACACGCTTCCCCGCCTCAGCGCGGGCAGAGGCGGCGCTGAAGCTCTGGCGCGAGCTCGGTCGAGCCGGCTCTCGTTCACTCACTCTCCTCCTCGACGAGTGCGAGGTACACCTCTTCGAGCGAGGGGCGGCGCACCTCGAGGCGCTCGATCTCTTCACCGCGTGCAACGGCCTCGTGCGTCAGCTCGTACAGGACGCGCGTCGGCTCGGTCGTGCGAAGGAGCACCTCCTCACCACCGCGGCGGTAGCGGATCTCGACCTCGCGGTCGGCGGTCGTCAGCTCCCGGGGGGTGCCGATCCGCACGATGCGGCCGTCGCGCATCACGGCGACGCGGTCGGCGAGCTGTTCCGCTTCGTCGAGGTAGTGCGTGGTCAGCAGCACCGTCTTGCCGAGCGAGCGCAGCGAGCGGATCATCTCCCAGGCGGCGCGCCTCGCGGCGGGATCGAAGCCGGTCGTCGGCTCGTCCATGAACACGAGCTCGGGATCGCCGACGAGGGCAACGCCGAGATCCAGCCGCCGCTTCTGTCCGCCGGACAGCGTCTTCACGCGTGCGCTCACCTTGTCGCGCAGGCCGACGAGGTCGATGACCTCGTCGATGTCGCGAGGACGCTCGTAGTAGCCGGCGAAGAGGCGGTGCGTCTCGCCCACCGTCAGCGACGGCCACAGCTCTGACTGCTGCAGGACGACGCCGATCCGCTGTCGGAAGTCCGCGCCCGGCGATTGCGGATCGTGCCCCAGCACGGTCACCTCGCCGCCGTCGCGCCGCCGGTAGCCCTCGAGGATCTCGACCGTCGTCGTCTTGCCCGCGCCGTTCGGGCCGAGGAGGCCGAAGACCTCACCCTCCTCGATGTCGAAGTCGACGCCACGCACGGCCTCGAGCGCGCCGTACGACTTCTGAAGGCCGCGGACCGAGACCGCCGTCACGCAGGATCCAGCTCGACGAGCACGTGACCGCACGGCGGCAAGGAAGGCTCGGGGCCGCCCGCGAACGCGGCTGCGGCCTGCCCGCAGTCGGGCTGGTGGCCGACCACGAGCACCGTCGTGCCGCGATCCGCAGCGGCCTCGCGGATGTCCTCGGGCGCCGCACCCGGCGCCAGCCGCTCGTCGACCGTCGGCTCGCCGAGACCGAGCGCGACCGCCGTCTCGCGGGCGCGGAGCAGCGGGCTCGTCACGACTGCGTCGGGAACGAGCCGCGCGTCGCGAAGTCGGCGTCCGAGCGCGCGGGCCTCGGCGCGTCCTGCCGGGGTGAGCGTGCGAAGCTCGTCGGGGCTGCCGGGGGCGGCCTCCGCGTGGCGGACGATCAAAAGGCGCATCGGCGGCCAGGATAATCCGCCCGGGCACTCGAGCCGCAACGACCGCTACCCGGGTCGTGACCAACCTCGAGAGGGAGCCGGCCCGCATCGCGCACAAGATCGATCCGCGGAACTAGAGTGCCGACGTGGCGGGCTTCCGGTACGTCGTCGTCGACGTCTTCACGGATACGCCGCTGGCCGGGAATCCGCTTGCCGTCTTCACGGATGCGCGGGAGATCGCCGAAGACGACCTGCAGCGGCTCGCGCGCGAGCTGAACCTCTCGGAGACGACGTTCGTCTATCCGCCCGAAGCGGACGGCCACGTGAAGATGCGGATCTTCACGCCCTCGACCGAGCTGCCGTTCGCCGGGCATCCGACGCTGGGCACCGCGTTCGTGCTCGCGGCGCCGCTGCAGCTCGGCGAGATCCGCATCGAGACAGGGCGGGGCGTCGTGCCCGTGCGCGTCGAGCGCGAAGGAGCGCGCATCTCCTTCGGACGGATGGAGCAGCCGCTGCCCTCCGTCGCGCCGTTCGACCGAGCGGACGAGCTCCTCGCTGCGCTCGGGGTGGAGTCCGAGCTTCCGGTCGAGCTCTACGACAACGGCTTCCAGCATGTGTACGTCGCGCTCGCATCGCGCGAGGAGGTTGCGGCGTTGAAGCCCGACTTCGCGCGCGTGGCGGCTACCGGGCCGTACGGCATCAACTGCTTCGCGGGGAACGGCCTCTCGTGGAAGACCCGCATGTTCTCTCCGGCCTACGGCGTCACGGAGGATCCGGCGACTGGGTCGGCGGCAGGCCCGCTCGCGCTCCATCTTGCCAGGCATGGGCGCATCGCGTTCGGCGACGAGATCGCCATCGAGCAGGGCGCCGAGATCGGCCGGCCGTCGATGCTCTATGCGCGAGTCGAGGGCGGCGACGACACGGTCGAGCGGGTCGAGGTCGGCGGCTCTGCGGTCGTCGTCGCGCGCGGCGAGTTCCGCTTCTGATGCGGATCGCGATCACCGGTGCCAGCGGCAGCGGCAAGACGACGCTGGCTTCCGAGCTTGCGCGCACGGCCGGGTTGCGGCACATCGAGATCGATGCGCTCCACCATGGTCCGAACTGGGAATCGTGCGGTCCCGACGTCTTGCGAGAGCGTGTCGGGGCCGCGACCGAGGGCGACGGCTGGGTGACCGACTCGACCTATCACCGCGTGCTCGGCAATTTCGTCGTCGAGCGTGCCGACATGCTCGTCTGGCTCGACCTGCCGGTCAGCGTCATCATGTGGAGGCTGCTGCGGCGCACTCACCGGCGCATCCGAGACCGGGTCGAGCTCTGGAACGGCAATGTCGAACCCGGTTGGCGAGTAACGACTCGCTATCTCATCGTGCCGGCGTTGAGGACTGTGTTAGCGAATCGGCGGGAGTTCCCGAGACGCTACGCGGGCGTGAACATGCGAAGGCTCCGTTCGGACGACGAGGTGCGCGGGTTCGTGCGCTCGCTTGCCAGTGACGCTCAGTCGATCCACGCGGCCGCCAGGATGTCGGGAAGTTCGAACGGAAGCGAGCGCCAGAACGTGCCGCCATCGCTCGAGAGGTAGAGGCGGTTGCGTGCCGCGTAGAGCATGCGGTCCGGGTCCTCCTCGGCGATCGCGATCGCAAAGCCGGCCGGAAGCCCGCCGCCTGCCTCGTTCCACGTGGCGCCGCCGTCACGGGATATCGCGAGCGGCGGTCGGCGCTCGACGACGGCGGCGATGGTCGTGCCGCTCTGTGCCGCCGCCACGACGCGCGGAAGCTCGACCTTCGGCGCCTCGACGACCGGCAGCTCCGTTCCGGGGCCGAGAAGCAGCTCGTCCTCGACGTCGACGAGCACCACGCCTTCGACCGTTTCGACCGCCGCGATCATCGTCTTCCCTGTGCGAGCAGCGCGGCGACGAGCGCGGTCGCGCGGCGCGCCGCTGACAATGGGCGATGTCCGTCTGCCCGCGCGCTTGCGTATGCGACTGCGAAGGCGTCGCCTGCTCCGGTCGGGTCTGCGGCCACCCAGTGCGCGGGCACGTGGACGTCGACGTCACGCGTGATCACTCGGGACCCCCGCGGACCTGCCGTGACGACGATCTCCGGCACGTCGAGGCCGTCGACGCCGCCGATCGCCTCGGCTTCCTCCTCCGCGACTTTCAGCACACGCACGTGACGCAGGACGTTCCGGTCGAAGGCGTCGTCGAGAAGGAGCACGCCGGTCTGCCTCGCTCGCACGAGCCCTTGCGCGTCGAGCAAGATGCTGCGTCCCCGCGCGAGCCATTCGAGCAGGTCCGCGTCGAAGTCTCCGCGCAACAAGGGAGCAACGTGGAGCCATTCGACCCGCTGCACCAGCGTCGCCGGCACGTCCTCGCGACGCCACGGCTCACCGATCGCGTCGACCTCCATCGTGCGCACGCCCCGTTCGTCATAGGAGAACGAGAACGCGGTCGTCTCGCCGGTCGACGAGACCGAGGAAGGCAGGCCGAGTGATGCAAGCGTGCGCCGGTACGTGCGGCGCTCGTTCGCGCCACACTTGGCGATGATGACCGCGGGCTGCCCGAGCGCGCGCAGCGCTCGGGCGGCGTGCCACGGTCCGCCGCCGATCTGCGGGGGCGCGCCCGCGACGATGTCACGCGAGAGAGGTCCGATTACGCCGAGCCGCCGCATCGACGCGTGAGCCTATTCGGGCTGCGACGAGCGCGAGCCCGAACGAGACGGCGAAGCCGGGCAGCGAGGCCCCGATCCCGACGCTCGGCGGGTGGAGGCCTGCGAGGAACCGCGTCCAGAAGCCGAGGTCCTGGGTCTGCGCGATCCATTCGTAGAGCGCGAAGCCGACGAGCCACGACACGATCATCCCAGGGCGCCAGAGCGGCCCTTCGAAGACGTGCTCGCGCGTGTAGTGCCGCCCGGCCACGAGCCAGTCGGCGAGGAGGACGCCGAAGAGCGGAACGAAGAAGGCGCCGAGCAGCAGCAGGAACTGCTGGTAGCGCGTGAGGTTGACGCCGAGCGAGATCGCGGTCGCGACGACCGAGACCACGACGATCAGCAGGCGCTGCGATACGCGTGGGACGTAGTTCTGTAGCGAGACCGCAGTCGAGTAGATGTTCGCGAACGCCTCGTCGGTCTCGTCGACTGTGAGCGCGAGCAGAGCGAGGACCGAGCCGACACCTCCGGCGGCGACCGTCGTCAGAATGTCGGTCGGCCCCTGGATCGACGGGTGCGACAGGACGAGGATCGCGCCGAAGCCGAACTGGAAGAGCGTCGGCAGGAGATAGCCGAGCCCCGCGCCGAGGAACGCTGCGCGCCGGTCGCGTGAGAAGCGCGTGTAGTCGGCGACGAGCGGCACCCACGAGACCGTGAGCGCGACGACGAGGTCGACGCCGAGCCAGAATGATCCACCGTGCCCGCCCTCGTGCCAGAGCGTGCGGACGTGCCCGTTGCGCAGGATCCAGACCGCGAGGTAGACGATCGAGGCCGCGACCGCCCAGATGCCGATCTTGCGGACGAATCGCCGCACGAAGCCGACAGGGCCGAGCAGAGCGAGCACGAGGCCGAGCGCGCCGAAGACGAGCTTCCACATCCAGACGAGCTGCACGCCGAACAGGCGGTCGCAGAGCGCGCCGGCTGCGACGGCGATCACGGTGATCTCGAAGACGGACCAGCCGAGGCATTGGAGGACGTTCAGTGCCGTCGCGATGTACGAGCCGCGCTGCCCGAGCGGGGCACGCTGCAGCGCCATGGACGGGACACGGGCGTCGGCGCCGATGAGCGCCGCAATCCCGAGCATGGTGTTGCCGATCAGCGCGCCGACCACGGTGGCAAGGAGGGCCTGCTTCAGGGAGAGGCCGAAGTACGCGCTCGCGACGAGCACGAGCAGCGAGATACCGAGATTGAGCCAGAGGAGGAACGTGTCGAGCGTGCCGAGCACCCGTAGCCGCTCCGGCACCGGCTCGATTCCCCACGACGGTGTCTGCTCCATCAGCCTCCCTTCGCCGGCATGACCCGGATCAGGATCTCGACGGGGTGTCGTCCTGTCCGGGCACTGTCCCGGAACGGCTTGGTCGAGCCGTTCCTCGATTCGACCCACGCAGCCATGCGGGCTGCTGGGGGGACGTACTGGTGCCTGTTCTGGTGTCCCTTCGCTCCCTTCGCCGGAATGACCCGGAGCAGGTTCGGCGGGTACGCGCTACGAAGCGCACTCTCAGCCTCTGAGACAGAGGCTCCCCGGTGCAACGACAATCCTACCGCCTGTTCTAACCTCAGTCGGTGCCTTGTCGACACGCCTGAGAGGGCGAGCTACACCGCGGGCGCGGGCGCTCGGGTATGTCGCCGAGCTCGAGCTGACGAGGGCGACACTGGTGACATCAAGGAGCGGGCATAGTCGCTTTCCACTTAGGCTTCCCGCGTCCATTTCGTCCTAAGGAGGCGACGTGCACGCACGAGTAGCGACATTCGAGGGCGACCCCGCCAACGTAGACGCCGCAATCAGTCAGGTGCGCGGAGAGGTCGCGTCTGGGCAGGCGCCAGCGGGTCTGGAGGGCGCCAAAATGCTCATGCTCATTGACCGCGGGAGTGGAAAGGGGCTGGGGATCACGCTCTTCGAGACCGAAGAAGCGATGCGACGCGGTGATGAAGCGTTGAACGAGATGAATCCGGGGACGGGCGGGCGCAGGACGTCGGTCGAGTTCTACGAGGTTCCAGTACACACGCTCAGCTAACGAGAGCTGGCGCGCGCCCGGATGAACGGGCGCCGCTTATTTCAGGTAATCAGAGCCGCCGTACCCGCCGCCGGGGTGGCGGCTAACGCCAGCTTGACCCACCGCCGCGGGGTGCCTAGACGCCCGGCAAGCGCCGGGGGGTCGACCGGGAGCGGGACTGGGTGGAAGAAAGAACCTTTCATGCTCGTCACGTGGAAGACGGACAACGCCGCGAGGAGAGCATCCGATGGCCGGTTATCAAGACCTCATCGACTGGTGTAACGGCACAGCGCTTCCGGGCAATCGGAAGGCAGCCGTCTCCGCCAACCTCTACGAAGTCCACGCGCCCGGTGAGCCAGCAAAGGCGGCATGGGTCGGAACACTCAGCCATGCGCCTTCGGCTCCAGGAACGTTTGAACTCGAAGGAACGCTCCAGCCGGTAGGGCCGAAGAAGCCCGTGCAACTCCACGTCGTCATCGACGTCCAGAACCCGGCCAATGAGCATGCGAGCGCCACCATCACTGGTCCCGGTATCAAGCCCGAGTGGCAGAGCGCAAACTCACTGATCCTCTACAACACGCCCGATTACCACGGGGATGCAGTCATCTCTGGAAAGGTCGAGATCTATCCCAGTCCGACACCCAACTGGACAGCGCTGTTCCCCATCATTCTCGGGCCGACCTACACCTACCATCCGCCTTCGCCGTAGGGGCCGCGGCGGGGGAGGCCAGGCGCCGGTAGCTTCCGCATTGAATCGTCGTCGCTGATCACGTGGTTGCGGCCGGGGGCGGCCGCCGTCAATCGTCGCGCATTTCGTCTCGACCTGGTGGAAGCGCCGCGGCGAACCTTCGGTGCTCGACCTCTACGGTAAGCGCGACCGCTAAAGAGCACAGCACTGAGCAGTCCAATCAGAGGCGCCCTTTGGCGCCTCTCTTTCAGGGACTCTTCTTCAGCGCGCGAAGCCGCTCGACAAGCTCGTCGTACTGATAGACGGCCTTCAGCACCTCAGTGGCGACCGGTCGGGGTATTCCCATCCGCACGCATGTACATGGCGGCGGAAGCTCACCGACGAGCATCTGACCTGTTCTGGTGTCTGTTCCAGTGTCTCGCGCTCTGAGATCCAGCGAAATGCTCGAACACGTCGAACTCGGATCAGGTTCGACGGGTGTGATCTCAGCCGCTCGACGCGGCACCCCGGTTTGGGCGGAGCCTAGCGGTCAGCCCGCGCTGTCCAGCAACTGTTGCCGCTCCTCGCTCTCGCGGAAGACGCGCAACAGGAGCCAGACGACGACGCCGAGCATGACGAACGAGCCCTCGACGAGCATGACGCCGCCGCCCGCACGCTGGTCCGCGAGCGTGTACCGGCCGTAGTACGAGTGGCCCGACCAGAGAAACACCTGCGACAGCGTCAGTGACACGACCCACATGCCGAGGACGTATGGCAGCTTCCAGGCGGTCGACAGCTCGGACCCGAGGAGAACGGACCAGAGCGCGAGCCCGGCCCCGACGAACATCGCGTGCTGGAGGAGATGAAGGCTCTCGTGGTCGAGCGCCGCGTCGTAGAGCGGCGTCAGGTGCCAGGTCACGATGACGATCGCCCAGACGGGCAGCGCGAGCGCAGCGCGTGACCGCAGCGGGCGGCCCAGCACGATCAGGAGCGGGCCGAGGTCGCCGATCGCGAGGTGCTGGACCATGTGCGTGGCGAAACGGTCGTCGAGCGGCGCGAGCTGCGCCCCGACGACGACGGCGACGCCGGCCGTGAGCGCGGCAAGACGGAGGCGGCTCATCGTTTTAGGGGCCTTTGCGCGGGTAGCCGAGCGGACAACGTGACACGTCGGGGGACAGGTTGCCGCGGGCGCGGTTCGTAACACTGATGCCGGTCGCCCTCGTGGTCGCCGGCTGCGGGTCGAAGCAGGACGCACTCGCTCCGCACAGCCGCGCCTCGAAGAGCATCTCGTCGCTCTGGTGGAACATGCTGATCGGCTCGGCGCTCGCGCTCGCGGTCGTGGCGATCATCCTCGCGGCCGCCTGGATCCGCCGCAACCGCGTGGGCGTGCCGGGAGTCCGCGACGGCGATCGTGCCGCGATGGCCGTGGTCGTCGGCCTCGGGGTCGTTGTGCCGATCCTCGTCATCGCCGCGCTCTTCTTCTTCGCCAACATCTTCGTGATCCGCGACACGACCATGCCGAGCGCGGCCGCCGCGCCCTCGCAGCGACCGAAGCTGACGATCCGCGTGATCGGGCACCAGTTCTGGTGGGAGGTGCGATATCCGGGGACGCGTGCGGTGACTGCGAACGAGATCCACATTCCCGCGCGGACGCCGGTGCAGGTGCTCGTGCACTCCGACGACGTCATTCACAGCTTCTGGGTGCCGCAGCTGAACCGGAAGCTCGACATGCTCCCCGAGCAGGTCGGAGGGCTGCTCCTCTACGCCGACGAGCCCGGGAGGTACCGCGGCCAGTGCGCCGAGTTCTGCGGCCTGCAGCACGCGCACATGGGGCTGCTCGTCTTCGCCGACCCGCCGGCGACGTTTCGCAGATGGCTCGCCGCAGAGGCGAAGCCGGCGAGCGGCGGCGGCGCCGGGCTCTTCGTCTCGAAATGCGGCAGCTGTCACGCGATCCGCGGGACGGCCGCGTCGAGCGACGTCGGGCCCGACCTCACGCATGTCGGCTCACGCACGTCGCTCGCTGCGGTGACGATTCCCAACTCGCCCGCGCGGATGCGCGAGTGGATCCGCGACCCGCAGGGAGTCAAGCCCGGCAATCAGATGCCCGCGGTGAGGCTCACGCGCACGCAGCTCGACCGGCTCGTCGCGTACCTGGAGGCGCGCAGATAGCCGTCACCGTTCCCGCACCGGCACGGGAGCGCGTCGAGCGTCTCGAGCAGATGTGGGCCGAGCGTCCCGGCTTGCTCGGCTGGCTGACGACGACCGACCACAAGCGGATCGGCCTTCTCTACTTCTGGACGACTCTCGCATTCTTCGGCGCCGGCGGCGTCGAGGCGCTGCTCCTGCGCGCACAGCTCGCCCGGGCGAACAACGACGTGCTCGGTCCCGACACGTACGACCAGCTCTTCTCGATGCACGGGCTGACCATGATCTTCTGGTTCATCATCCCGATGACCACCGGCGCGTTCGGGAACTACCTGATCCCGCTGATGATCGGGGCGCGCGACATGGCGTTCCCCAAGCTGAACGCGCTCAGCTTCTGGCTCTTCCTGGGCTCGGGGCTCCTCGTCTACACCGGGCTCTTCCTCGGCAGCGGCCCGAACGCCGGCTGGTTCGATTACGTGCCCCTTGCCTCGCGGCTCTACGACCCCGGCCGGAACATCGAGTTCTACGCGCTCGGGCTTCTGTTCAACGGCATCTCGTCGACGATCACCGCAGCGAACTTCATCGTCACCATCCTCAGGCTGCGCGCGCCGGGGATGTCGTTCAACCGCATCCCGCTCTTCTGCTTCGCGTTCCTCGCCGCGTCGTTCGGGCTGCTCTTCGCGCTGCCCTCGCTCTCGGTCGACCTGATCTTCCTCTTCCTCGACCGCAACCTCGGCATGCACTTCTTCGATCCGTCACACGGCGGCTCGACGCTCCTCTGGCAGCACCTCTTCTGGTTCTTCGGGCACCCGGAGGTCTACATCCTCATCGTCCCCGCCTTCGGGATCGCGACGGAGATCATCCCCGCCTTCACGCAGCGGAAGATGATCGCCTTTCCGCTCGTCGCGATCGCCGAGCTCCTCGTCGTCTTCATCGGCTTCGGCGTGTGGGCGCACCACATGTTCGCGGACGGCATTCCCGCGGTCACGCTCGTCTTCTTCGCCGGCGCGACGGCGATGGTGGTCATCCCGTCGACCATTCAGGTCTTCGCCTGGTCGTCCACGCTCTTCACCGGACGGCCGCGCTTCAACACGCCGCTGCTCTTCATCATCGGCTTCATCCTCTTCTTCGTCATCGGCGGGCTGACCGGGGTGATGTTCGTCGCGATCCCGTTCACCCAGCAGGTGACCGACACGTACTTCGTCGTCGCCCACTTCCACTACATCATCTTCGGCGCGGCGGTGTTCCCGATCTTCGCTGGCATGTACTACTGGTTCCCGAAGGTGACCGGCCGCATGTACTTCGAGCGGCCCGGCCAGATCTCGTTCTGGATCATCTTCCTCGGGACGAACCTGCTCTTCTTCCCGATGCATATCGTCGGGCTCCTCGGGATGCCGCGGCGCGTCTACACGTATCCGGGGGAGATGGGCTGGACCGCGTACAACCTCGCCGAGTCGGTCGGCGGTGCGATCACGCTCGTCGGCATTCTGCTGCTCTTCGGCAACCTCGTCGTCTCGTACCGGCGGGGCCCGCTTGCGCCGCCCGATCCGTGGCACGGGCCGACGCTCGAGTGGAGCATCCCCTCGCCGCCGCCGGAGTACAACTTCGCGGTCATCCCGCACGTCTCGAGCGCGTACCCGAACTGGGACCTCGCCGACCGCGAGGCAGACCGGCGGCGGCTCGCGGAGGGCGTCGGCATGCTCGACCACGGGCACGAGCAAGTCGTGTCGACACTCGCCGACGGCGAGCCGGTCGAGATCGTGAGGATGCCGCACTCGTCGCCGTGGCCGATCCTGCTCGCGCTCGCCGTCTCCGGCGCCTTCGCTGTGCTCGTGACCGAGAAGTACGGCGTCGCGGCGGTGTTCGGCGTGCTGGCGCTCTTTGCACTCGTCGGCTGGCACTGGCAGGAGGAGGAATCGTGACCACGGCCGACTTCGCGGTCGCACGGCGGAGCCCGTCCAAGGCCTGGTGGGGCATGGCGATGTTCGTCGCGAGCGAGTCCGCGCTCTTCGCGATGATGATCGGCAGCTACTTCCTGCTGCGGTTCAAGAACCTGCACTGGCCGCCGCACGGGATTCCGGAGCCCAAGGTCGTCGTGCCGCTCGTGCTCCTGGGCGTGATCGTCGCGACGAGTGCGCCGATGCACCTCGCGGTGGCCGCCGGGCGCGCAGGGCAGCTCGGCCGGGCCCGGGCATTCCTGCTGCTCGCACTCGTCGTCCAGTCCGGCTACTTCGCGATGCAGGTCCACGAGTACGCGGACGACCTCTCTCGGTTCCAGCCTTCCGAGCACGCCTACGCGTCGATCTACTACACGCTCCTCGGTGCCGATCACGCGCACGTCGCGCTCGGCTTGCTCTTCGACGTCTGGCTTCTGACCAAGCTCATCGGCGGCTTCACGGCCTACCGGCTGAAAGCGCTTTCAGCAATTGCTTTCTACTGGTACGCGGTGAACGTGATCACGCTCGCGGTCACCCTGACGATCCTGTCGCCGGCGTTGTGACGATCCGGCGGCTCTCGGTCCTCCAGTGGCTCGGCCTGGTCGGGGGCGCCGGCGTGTGGTTCGCGTCGTTCGTCGGCGGCGTCGGCGTCTCGCAAGCCGTCTGCAATCCGGGTGGCAAGCGCTGGGGCGTTCCGTTCGACGCCGTCGAGATCGCGCTCGCCGCGGTCGCGGTGGCCCTCCTCGTCGCGGCGGAGCTCGCGTCCGTCGTCGTCTTCCGAGCCACGCGCGACGTCGGCGAGGAGGACCCGCCCCCGCCTGGGCGCCTGCATTTCTTCGCGTCCGCCGCGCTCCTCGCGAACCTCCTCTTCCTGCTGATCGTCGTCCTCTCCACGGTCGCGACCGTGGTCAACCGGACGTGCCACCAGGCGTGAGGCTCCGGGCCCTGGTCGCGACGATGCTCCTGGCCGCGCCGGCCGGGGCCATGGCTGCGCCGAGCTCCGACGTCGAGCGCGGGCTTCACCTGTACGGCCGCTACTGCGTCGCCTGCCACGGCGCGAACGGCTCGGGTCAGGTGCGCTCGAAGGGGGCGACCATCGGTGCCGGGCCGGCACGTGACCAGATAGAGCAGCTCGGGGTCGCGCCGTCGCTGCGCGGCGTGGGCGCCCTTGCCGCCGACTTCTACCTGTCCACCGGGTACATGCCGCTGCGCCGGATCGGCATCCAGCCGCGACGCTCGCGGCTGCTG
>DASSGL010000058.1:0-8372 GCA_035693525.1 Gaiellaceae bacterium
CACCTGGCCGGGATGCGCGCGATCTCGAACGTCGTCGACGTGACGAACTACGTCATGCACGCCCTCGGCAACCCGCTTCACGCGTTCGACTTCGAGGCGCTGCACGAGGGCCGGCTCGTCGTGCGGCGTGCGTGGCCGGGCGAGAAGCTTCGGACCCTCGACGGGACCGAGCGGGCGCTCGAGCCGGCCGACCTGGTCATCGCCGACGCCGACCGCGCGGTTGCGCTCGCCGGGATCATGGGAGGCGAGGAGACCGAGGTGACCGGGCAGACGAGGTCGGTCCTCCTCGAGGCGGCGAACTTCGAGCCGCTTTCGCTCCTGCGTACGTCCGAGCGGCTCGCGCTGCGCACAGAAGGCTCGAACCGCTGGGAGAAAGGCGTCGACCCGTATCTCGCAGGCCCCGCGGCGAGGCTCGCGACGCGGATGATCGTCGAGCTCACCGGTTCCCGCTGGGTCGGCGCGACCGACGTGCACGCGGAGCTTCCGGAGCCGGCCGTTATCTCGCTGCGCCCCGAGCGCACGAACGCAGTGCTCGGCCTCGACGTCGCGCCGCAACGGCAGACCGCGATCCTCGAGAGCCTCGGCTTCGCCCGCGCCGACGGGGGGTACCGCGTTCCGACGTGGCGGGCCCGCGACGTGACCCGCGAGATCGACCTCGTCGAGGAAGTCGCCCGGTTCGTGATGGAGGAGATCCCGTTCACGCTGCCGAGGCGCGACCTCACGTTCGGCCGGCTCACACGGTGGCAGCGCATTCGACGTCTGGTCGAAGAGGTGCTCGCGGGTTGCGGCTTCTCCGAGGCGTACACGTCGTCGTTCGTCGCCGAGGGCGAGGTCGTGTTGCCAGAGCCCATCTCCCGGGAGGCTGCGGCGCTCCGGGCGGAGCTCGTGCCGAGCCTCGTCGAGGCTGCTCGAGGGAACGTCGCCGTCGGCGCGACGGACGTGGCGCTCTTCGAGATCGCACGCACCTACCGCGCGGGCGGGGAGCTGCCGCTCGAGCGCTGGCACGTCGCCGGCGTCGTCGACGGTGGACTGGCCGACGCCAAGTGGGCTGTCGAGCAGCTCTACGGCGCGCTCAAGGTGGAGCCGTCCTTCGAGCGCGCGAGCGTCCCCTTGCTGCATCCCGGCAAGTCGGCGCGCACCGACGAGGGGTGGGTCGGTGAGCTTCATCCCGCGCTGCTCGAGGGTGCGTGGGGAGCGTTCGAGCTCGACCTCGACACGCTCGTCGAGCGCACGCCGGGAGCGGTCCAGTTCGAGGAGGTGAGCCCGTACCCCGAGGTGCGGCAGGATCTCGCATTCGTCGTGGACGCCGACGTCCCCGCCGCCGCGCTTCTCGACGCAATTCGCGAGGCCGGCGCGCCCGAGCTCCATTCCGCGGCGGTCTTCGACGAGTACCGAGGAGAGCAGATAGGCGCCGGAAAGAAGTCGCTCGCCTTCCGGGTCGCGTTCGGCTCGCTCGAGCGGACCCTCACCGACGAGGAGGCGACCGCGGTCCGCGGGCGGATCGTCGACGCTCTCGCCGAGCGCTTCGGCGCAGAGCTGCGCGCCTGATGCGTGTGTTTTCTGTGTAGGCGAGCGCGCCCGGGCAGACGAAGAAGGCCGAAGCCGTCGCATCTCTCGACGCGAGCAGCTCGGGGTCCGCGGGCGCAGGTGTCAAGCCGAGCAGCACGCCCGCGCACGGCCCGCATGAAGCGCGGCGCCGGCGTCGTGACCCTGACCGGCCCCGGCAACAGCCAGCCGCACAAGGTCAATGCGTGCGGCAAGCCCGGGAACCCGTCCGGCCGCGTGGACGTGCATGCGGTGAAGACCTACGACGCCTCCGCGTGCGCCGCCACGCACCCGTCCGCGCATGTGCAGAGCTCGACCGGCGTCTCGACGCAGTCGAGCGCTGCGATTCAGTCGTCGACTCCGTCCTCGACGTCCGCCAGCGTCGCGGCTCACACCTCGGCGGGGATCGTCACCACCAGTGCCACGTCGCCCCACCGGAGCGGCGCCGTCCTCGCAGCCGGCATCACGGTCGGCAGCCGGAGTCGCGGGGCTGCTGCTCGTTGCGACCGGGCTCACGGTGCGAAGGCGCACTCACACGGCGGCGTGACCGGAAGAGCCGAGCCTATCGGCGCAAGAGGCGATAGCGACCGAGCGCGGCCTGCTCGTTCCCCTCGCGCGAGCGGCGAGCGAGCAGGCGAGCGGTCGCGCCGATACCGCCGGCCTTGACGAAGCCGAGCGCGAAGGCGGCGCCCGCGGCGAGCGGGAGGTTCGATTTCAGCTTCGCCTTCACGTTCGTCGCCTCGCCGAGCTCGTCGCGCAGCTCGTCGACCGCGGCCGCGAGCTTGTCGCGCTCCTCGCCGAGCTCCCGCCGGATCTCCTGCTCGTCAGCCGTGGCCATTTTTCAGCGCCTCCGTAGTGAGTTTCGCTTCGGCGATCGCCTGCTCCGGCACCGGCGGCGTTCCCTGGCGCACCTTCGAGCGGCCGAAGAGGGCGAGGATCGCGACGACCAGCACGAGCCCGCCCGTGACGATCAGGAGTGCGAGCCACGTCGAGACGGTCGTCGCCAGACCTGCCGCGATCGTCGCGAGCCCGAACCCGATCGCGAAGAGGCCGAAGACCGCTGCGGCGACGAGCAGCCCGATGCCGATTCCGAGGGAAGCGACCTTCTGCTTCAGCTCGGCGGCGGCGAGCTGAAGCTCGAGCCGGACGAGCGCGCTCGCGCGTTCGCTGACGAGCCTCGTGGCGGCGCCGAGGCCGCGCCGTTCCTCACCGCGGGTGGACATGGCCCCTCCAGTCGATCAGCCTCGCGACGGCGATCCCGAGGACGAGCGCAGCGCCGACGACGACGAACGGGTTCGGTCCGCCGCCGCTCCCGGGATTCGCGTGCTTCGGCTCTCGAGTCGGTTGGTCGCCGAGCGGCGGCGCGGGCGGTTCGGCGTTCGTGGCGCGCCGGCCGGTCGCACGCGCCTTGATCAGCTCGGGCTTGAGCTTGCGGATGAACGCGGCATCTTCGGCGAGCTCGTGCGCGAGCTTCCCCTTCAGCCCGCCTTGCCCGGCAAGCCGTCGCGACGCGGCCTGCGCCTTGTCGGCGAGTGTGTCGAGGGCGCTCATCGCTTCGCCGGCGGCTCTTCGCCGGTTGCGAGCCTCCAGACCGACGTCGCGGCGCGGCGGGCGCTCATCGTCGCCGCGGCTGCGAGACCGGCGTACAGGCCGCTCCAGAGGATCTTCCGCACCATCGTGTCTCCAATCTTGCCAACTTCGTGAGTCGGAAACGTGCGCATATCTATGCTCGCGCCTATGCAGCTGCTCGGCAAGCGCGAACGGCAGCGTCTCGTGGCCGGCATCGTCGCCCGGAAGCGCGTGGGCACGCAGCTCGAGCTGGCTCGGGCGCTCGCCGCCGCGGGCTGCCCCGTGACCCAGGCGACGATCTCTCGCGACATCCGCGCGCTCGGCCTCGAGAAGACGCACGACGCGCTCGGACGGCCGAGATACGAGCTGCCGACGGACTCGGGTCGTCGCCGGCAGGATCCGCAGGAAGCACTCGTGGCCGTGCTGACGCAGTTCGGTCGCCGGACAACGGTCGCTCAGAACCTCGTCGTCGTGCATTCGGAGCTCGGCTCTGCGCCCGCCGTCGCGCGCGCGATCGACCGCACCCAGCACCCCCGCGTGGTCGGCACGCTCGCGGGCGACGACACGTGTCTCGTGATCACGCGCGACGAGAAGGACGCGCGCGCACTGGCAGCAGAGCTCGCAGCCGCCATGCGCTGAACGGGGCTTTTCGCAACCTGCCTTCAGGCAGGTTGCGGTCGTCGGTCCCGCGTCGCCGCTCAGCTCACGAGCGGCCGTCGGTCAGCCCACGGCCGGGCGGTCTCGAGCTGCGCCGCGAGCCGGACGAGGGTCGCCTCGTCGAACGGGCGCCCGATGAGCTGCACGCCGATCGGCAGGCCGTCGTCGCTCCAGTGGACCGGCACCGAGACTGCGGGCTGGCCGGTCACGTTCACGAGCGGGGTGAACGGTGTGAAGAGCGTCTGGCTCGCGAACGCCCGGTTCGCGTCTCCGTCGGTGCCGTCCCACGTCCAGCCGACCGGCACGGGCGGCAGCGCCAGCGTCGGCGTCGCGACGACGTCGACGTCGCTCCAGAAGGCGACGACGCGCCGTGCCGTCTGCTGCAGCCGCATGATCGCGGTCGCATGCTGCGGGCTCGGCGTCTCGCGTGCCCGCTCCGCGAGCATGCGGTTGATCGGTTCGAGCAGGCTGAGGTCGTCGACGGAGCTCGTCGCCGGGCCGACCTGCCACACTCGGGTGAAGTGCACGATCATCTCGTCGCTCTGCCACGGCGGCGTCTGCTCGACGACGTCGTGACCGAGCTCCGCAAGGAGGTCGGCGGCAGAGCGGAGCCCCGCGACGCACCTCGGGTCGACCGGCACGCTCGTCGGCGGCTCTGCGGTCACCGCGATCCGCAAACGGCCGGGCTCTCGTCCGGCTTCCTCGAGAAACGGGCGCTCGGGCGCCGGTGCGATGTACGCGTCGCCGGGCTCGTTTCCCGTGATCGCGTCGAGTAGCGCCGCGGCGTCGCGCACCGTGCGCGCGATCGGACCAGAGGTTCCGAGGCCGAGCGAGCCCGAGACCCAGGGAGCGGGGGAGACACGTCCTCGCGACGGCTTGAACCCCACGAGCCCGCAGCACGAGGCCGGGACCCGAATCGAGCCGCCGCCGTCGCTTCCGTGCGCCACCGACGCGAGCCCGGCCGCCACCGCTGCGGCGGCACCGCCGCTCGAGCCGCCCGGGGTGCGAGCGGTGTCCCACGGATTGCGGCAATCGCCGTTCAGTTCCGACTCGGTCATCGCGATCGTCCCGAGCTCCGACGTGTTCGTCTTGCCGATCACGACGAAGCCCGCCTCGCGGAGTCGCCTCACGACGTTCGCGTCGAAATCGGGGACGTGGTCTGCAAAGGCCTTGCACGAGTACGTCGTGCGCAGCCCGGCCGTCTCGGTCAGGTCCTTGATCGGAATCGGAACGCCTGCGAACGGCCCGTCCGCAGGCGAGCGCGCGGCTGTCCGTGCGCCGTCTGCGTCGACGGTGACGAAGGCATTGAGCTGGGGATCGAGACGCACGATCCGCTCGAGGTAGAGGTCGACGAGCTCGAGCGACGAGACCTCGCCGCGCCGCACGAGCGCCGCCTGCTCGAGTGCGGATGCGAAGGCCAGATCGGCAGAAGCGGTGTCAGACACCGCCTAGGGCGGAGTCAGACACCAGATGCACTTCGCCCTCTCTGATCTCGGCCACGTGCTCCGACGGGACGTAGTCGGTCCCGCTGAGGAGGCCCTTCGTGACGTTGAGGCCGTCGAAGATGTCGGCTTCGGGGTCGCCCAGCACCTCGGCCACCCGCCCGATCTCCGTCCCCGACCTCAGCACCTTCCAACCCGGTTCGACCATCGTCCAGGCGACCGGGTCGGGCATGACCCTCAGACGGCCCTGCCGCCGACGAACCAGACGGGGCCCTGCGTGCCCACGGGGCGGGTATCCGAGACCGCCCGCAGCACGCGCACCTCACCGGGGATCCCCGCTTCGTCGAGCCGCGCGAAGCAGCGCCGCACCATCCCGGAGGAGGCGCCGTAGCCGAAGCTCGAGGCGCAGCGGAACTGGAAGGCCGGCCGGCCGATCCCCGGGACCGGGTTCAGCGGCGCGAGCAGCAGCGCCCCGGGGTCGATGTGGTCCGTCGACGTGAGCTCGAGCTCGCAGAGGAGGTCGCTCCAATCGGACGGGAGCATCGCGATCACGGCGTCCCACTCGGCCGCGAGCGACGGCTGCGCGATCGCCGGTTCCGGCGGAGCCTCCTCGGACGACACGAGCAGCAGCGTGCCGAGGATGCCCTCCGCGTCGATGCGGCGCACCATTCGTCGCACCGCTTCGGGTCCGACGCCGGTGCCGCCGCGGGTGGCGTCGAAGCGGATCGCGGTACCGCGACGTCCCGGCCCTGCAGGCCCGAGGAGCGCCGCCACACGATTGCGCTGCGTCTCGTCGTCGATCCGCAGCTCGAGACGCGCGTCGCTCCACCTCGGATCCAGACCCTGTTCGATCAGGTTCCACTGGTCGGCAAGGCGCATCGCGCGAACCGTACACTGCCGCCGTGGCCAAGGTGGAGGAGAAGAAAGCCGCGCTCCGCAAGGACGAGCTGAAGGACGTGCTGCGCGAGATGCTGCTCATCCGGCGCTTCGAAGAGAAGGTGGAGGAGCGCTTCCGGGCGGGCGAGCTCCCCGGCTTCCTGCACGTGGCGATCGGGCAGGAGGCCTGTGCGGTCGGCGTCTGCCGCGCGCTCGAGGACGGCGACATCATCGCCTCGACGCACCGCGCACACGCGCACACGCTCGCGAAAGGGACGCATCCGAACGAGCTGATGGCCGAGCTCTACGGCAAGGTCGAAGGGTGCTCGCACGGATACGGCGGCTCGATGCACCTCTACGACGTCGAGCGCGGAAACGTCGGCGCGAACGCGGTCATCGGCGGCGGCCTGCCGCAGATCGCCGGCGCGGCGCTCGCCTTCCAGATGCGCGGCGAGCCGCGCGTCGCGGTCGCTTTCTTCGGCGACGGCGCCACGAACATCGGCACCTTCCACGAGGCGCTGAACCTCGCCCAGCTCTGGAAGGTTCCCGCGGTCTTCGTCCTCGAGGACAACAAGTGGGCCGAGTCGACGCCCGAGAGCCAGCACTCGCCGATCCGGGATCTCTCCGAGCGCGCGAAGGCGTTCGGGATGAGAGCGGTCAAGGCGGACGGTCAGGACGTCGAGGCCGTGTACGCCGTCACCCGCGACGCGCTCGAGCACGCGCGCTCCGGCGAGGGGCCGGTCTTCGTGCACCTCGACACCGTGCGCTTCCACGGCCACTACATCGGCGATCCGCAGGTCTATCGCGATCGTGACGAGGCGAAGGAGCTCGCCGCCGCGCGCGACCCGATCGAGATGCTGCGCACCCGCCTCGGCATGTCGGACGAGGAGCTGCAGGAGCTCGACGCCGAGGTGACGGAGATCGTCGAGGCGTCGGTCGAGTTCGCGAAGAACGGAACCGACCCCGCGCCGGAAGACGCCCTCAAAAACATCTATGCCTGAGCTGAGCTATCGCGAGGCGGTCCGCGACGCGCTCGTGACCGCGATGCGCCAGGACGACGACGTCTTCGTCATGGGCGAGGACATCGCCGAGATGGGCGGCTCGATGGGCGTGACCCAGGGGATGCTCGAGGAGTTCGGGCGCGAGCGCGTGCGCAACACGCCGATCTCCGAGATGGCGCTCGCCGGCGCGGCGATCGGCGCCGCGATGCAGGGAATGCGGCCGGTCGCGGAGATCATGTACGAGGACTTCATGACGCTCGCGGCCGAGCAGGTCGTGAACCAAGCCGCGAAGCACCGCTACATGTCGGGCGGTCAGCTGACCGTGCCGGTCGTCTTCCGCACGCAGGGTGGGGCCGGCTGGTCGCCGGGCGCCCAGCATGCGCAGCAGCTCGAGGCCTGGTTCGTTCACATCCCGGGCCTGAAGGTCGTCTTCGCGTCGACGCCCGAGGATGTGCGCGGTCTGCTCTGGTCTTCGATCTACGACGACAATCCCGTCGTCTTCTTCGAGCACCGGACCCTGTACGGGATCAAGGGCAGCGTTCCGGAGAAGATCGAGCCGATCCCGATCGGCAAGGCACGCGTGCACCGCGAGGGCCAGGACGTGAGCGTGATCTCGACCGGCCGCCTCGTGCACGAGGCGTTGAAGGCGGCCGAGGAGGCGGAGAAGGAAGGTGTCTCCGTCGAGGTCGTCGACCCGCGGACGCTTCAGCCGCTCGACGAGGAGACGCTAGTCACGTCGGTGAAGAAGACGAACCGCGCGGTGGTCGCGCACGAGGCCGTGACACGGATGGGCTTCGGTGCGGAGGTGGCGTCGGTGCTCCAGTACCAGGCTTTCGACTGGCTCGACGCGCCGATCGAGCGCGTGGGCGCGAAGTTCGCGCCGCTGCCGTTCGCGCCGGTCATGGAGCAGTTCGTCGTGCCGTCCGCCGACGACGTCCTGCAGGCGATCTATCGCACCGTGAACAAGAAGGTCTAGAGACCGTGGCGACCGAGGTGAAGCTGCCGCGGCTCGGCCAGGGCATGGAGTCCGGCACGATCGTCAAGTGGCTCAAGTCCGAGGGCGAGCCGGTGCAGAAAGGCGAGCCGCTCTACGAGCTCGACACCGACAAGGTCACGCAAGAGGTCGAGGCGGAAGCGTCGGGAGTCCTGCTCAAGATCTCGATCCCGGAAGGAGAGGTCGAGGTCGGCCGGACGATCGCGTTCATCGGCGAGCAGGGCGAAGCGGTTGTCGAATCGGCTGACGGCGGCGGCGCCCCGAAAGGAGACGGTCCTTCGCCCGCGC
>DASSGL010000059.1:0-5704 GCA_035693525.1 Gaiellaceae bacterium
CTCTCCGCCAACGCGTTCTCGTTCGCCGGCCAGAGCTGCATCTCGGTGCAGCGCATCTACGTCGAACGCGCCCGCTACGACGACTTCGTCGCGGCGTTCGTACCGAAGGTGGAGGCGCTGAAGATCGGCGACCCCGCCGACGACGACACGGACGTCGGCCCCGTGATCGACGAGGACGCGCGCACGCGCATACGCACGTGGATCCGGGAAGCGGAGGATGCGGGTGCGACGCTGCTCGCAGGCGGCGAGGAGAACGGGCTCCTCAAGCCGACGGTGATCGCGAACGTCTCCGACGACGCGAAGGTGAGCTGTGAGGAGGTGTTCGGCCCGGTCGTCGTCGTGAACCCGGTCGACTCGATCGACGAGGCTCTCGCCCGGGCGAACGGCACGCGCTTCGGCCTCCAGGCCGGCATCTTCACCGCGTCGCTCGACACGGCCCTCCACGCCGCGGACCTGCTCGAGTTCGGCGGCGTCCTCGTCAACGAGGCGCCGACCTTCCGCAGCGACCAGATGCCCTACGGCGGCGTCAAGGCGTCCGGCAACACGAAGGAGGGGCCCGCCTACGCCGTGCGGGAGATGACCGAGGAGCGGCTCGTCGTCATCCAGCGCTAGGCCCCTTTCGGCCTCTCCCCAACCGGCCGATCGTATACATAGGATCGCGGCATGCGGATTCGCCGCACGCCTGAGAGCGACGCGCCCGCTCCGCCGCCGACGTCTCGCGCGGTCCGACGCGCGCTTCCGCCCGTGAGCCAGCTGCGGCGCGAGCGCCGAGCCCTTCTGCAGACCCGGGAGCAACGGCTGCGCGACCTCGGGGGATTGATGCTCGAGATGTACCGGCGCGACCAGTTCCGGCAGGATCTCCTCGTCGACCGCTGCGAAGAGCTTCGCCGTCTCGAGGAGCGGCTCGCCGACCTCGACGCCTTGCTCGCGGCGGCCATGTCGCGCGGGCGCACGCGTCCCTCGGCGCATTGCGAGTGCGGCGCGCCGATCTTCTGGGGCTCGAAGTTCTGCGCGCAGTGCGGCCGGCCCGTGGCCGAGTCGCCGCCGTTGCCCGTCGACGGCCGATGATCCCGCCCACCGAGCAGCGCGACTACTGCCCGCGGTGCGGCGTCGCCTACGAGCCGCTGCAGGAGTACTGCCTCGAGTGCGGTGCACGCCTGCCCACGAACCGCGGCGTCGTCGGCGTCCTCGCCTCCGGCTGGCAGCGCCGGTTCTCCTGGTACCCGGGCGACTGGGTCTGGCCGGTCGCGCTCCTCTTGCTGCTGACGGTGGTCGCCACGGCGGTGGTTCTCGTCGCGGACAAGAGCCGCTCGAGCGCGGCCGCCCCGAAGACCGCGACGACGAACGTCCCGTTCGGTCCGGGCGCGACGCGGGGGACCGTCCCGGTCGCAGCGACGCGCACGCTCCCGAACGCCCCCGCGCCGACGATCACGACCGGGCCTCTCCCGAAGGCGCCCGGATCGGCCTCGACGCCGCGCGCGACCGTCCCGACTGCGAGCCCGAATCCGAACGCCCTCGCCGTCTGGCCGGCCGGCGAGCAGGGCTTCACGACCGTGCTCGAGTCGCTCCCGGTCGCCGCCGGCCGCGCGAACGCCGTCGCCCGAGCACGCCGGGCGAAGCAGAACGGCCTGCGCGACGTCGGCGTCCTCGTCTCCTCGGGCTACTCGAGCCTCCACCCGGGGTACTACGTCATCTTCGCCGGCGTCTACCGCACCCAGGCCGATGCATCCGCGGCCCTCCCGAACGCCCACCAGAAGGGATTCCCGGACGCGTACCAGACGCGGATCACGCCCTAGGCCGGCAAAGGTGTAACGTCCCGCACGAGCGGGCATGGCTGCCTCTGGCCGACCGAACCGGCGTTCGCTGCAATGGCAACGAAGTGCTCAAGTTTGTAACACGGCCGGAAACGTGTAGGATCGCCTCCTGGAGGAGGGGTGTCGGAACCGTTAACCCGCCGACTCACAATGAATTTGCGGGAAAATCAGAGGAGCTGATCAGACTCGTGATCGAAGAGCGGACCCTCCAGTTGCAACACTGCATGTATCAGTACTCGCGAGCGATTTACCGGTCCGTAAAAGACATGATCGATCCGTACAGCGACCGGCACTCGCAGCTCGAATCCCGTCGCGCCGTGCTGGAGGCCTGCGAACAGACGATGGAGCGTCTCGCCAACGACCCGCTCTACTTCGCGAAGCCGGATCGCGCCCTCTTCCAGGACATCCGCCGTCACTTCCCGATCACCTTCCAATCCGACGTGGCGTGGGCGGTCACGCAGGGCGTGCACGCGGCGACGCAGTTCATCGAGGACCAGATAGAGGCCGGCGCCCTCGACGGCGGCGTGGCACGCTGCCGCGCAACGACGCGGAAGGGCAAGCCGTGTCAGCGCACCCCGCTGCCGGACCGCGACTACTGCCCGTCGCACCAGCACCTCGAAGCACGCGCCGCGGCCTGACGCAGCGACTGTCCCCAGGTTTTCCCCCGCCGCGTTCCACAAGGAACCGCATGTAGGGTGGATCACGGTTGTCGCACGATACCGACAAGCTGATCCGGCAGCTCTCGCTCGTCGCCTTCCTGATGGCGGAGCGGCGGCCGATCACCGCACGCGACGTCAAGTCGAACGTCGAGGGCTACTCGGAGATGTCGGACGAGGCGTTTGCGCGGCGGTTCTACTCCGACCGCGCGGAGCTCCTCTCGCTCGGCGTGCCCCTGCAGTCTCAGCGCGACGAGTTCACGGGCGAGGAGCTCTACACGCTCCGCTCCGAGCAGTACTTCCTGCCGAAGCTCGAGCTCGAGGACGAGGAGCTCGCGGCGTTGCAGACGGCGCTCTATCTTCTCGAGGGGAAGTTCGCGTACGCCGAGCCGCTGCGGCTCGCGCTGCAGAACCTCGCGCTGGGACGACCGGGGTTCGCCGAGACGGCGAGCGCAACGGCTCAACGCGTCGAGGTGCTCGACCCCGACTACTCGCCCGAGATGCCGGGCCGCCTCGCGAAGCTCGAGGGAGCGATCTCGAAGCAGCGGACGGTGCGCTTCGAGTACTGGTCGATCTCCCGCGACGAGATCGGCGAGCGGACGCTCAACCCGTACGCGCTCATGCCCGACAACGGCATCTGGTACGTCGTCGGCCACGATCTCGACCGCGAGGACATCCGCACCTTCCGAGTCTCCCGCATCCGCGGTGAGATCAAGTTCGCGACCCGGCGCGAACGCGACTTCCGCACGCCGGCCGAGTTCGACATCGAGCTCTACCGGGGCCGGCCGCCGTGGCAGGTCGGCGAGATCGTCGGCGAAGCACGCATCGAGGTGCCCGGCGAGACCGCGTGGTGGGTACAGCGCGCGTACGGCTCGACGGGGCGGCTCGAGGACGGCGTCTTCGTGACCGAGTACTCCTCCCTGTCCCAGCTCGCGTCATGGGTGCTCCGGCAGGACGGGCGCGCGGTGCCGCTCGAGCCGGACGAGCTCCGCCGTGAAGTGGCGACGGCGCTCCGCCGCGTGCGCGAGCGCCACGAGGGCAAGCCGCCCGAGCCGGCCCGCGAGGCGCCGCCGCGCGGCCCGGTGGAGGCGAGCGAGCGGCCGGCGGGCCCCGTCGCCCCCGAGCGCTTCGCGATCCTGCAGGCGCTCCTCGCCTACCTCCTCGCGGCGTGCGGCGACGACACCGAGGCGACGATTCCGGCGCAGGAGCTGCTCGATCGGTTCCCCTCGATCCCGGCCGAGGAGCTCGAGGAGCACCTCTCCCTGCTCAACCTCGTGAACTTCGGAGGCGGCTGCTACACGATCTACACCGAGCTCTCGGACGGCTTCGTCCACGTCGACAAGGAGCTCTGGGGCGACACGTTCCGGCTTCCACCGAGGCTCACCCCGCTCGAGGCGCGTGCGATCCGGCTCGCGCTCGAGTACGTCGGTCCGATGATCGCCGCCGACGCCCACTCCCCTCTCGACAAGGTGCGGCGAAAGCTCGAGGAGACGTTCGGCCAGTTCGAGCTCGCCCGGACTCCCGAGCCGGCGATCGAGCGGGCCGAGGAGGACCTCATCGGCACGCTCGCGCGGGGCCGCGACGAGCGAAGGCTCGTCGAGATCGAGTACCAGAAAGAGGTCGACGCGCACCCGTCCACGCGCCTCGTCGAGCCGTACACGTTCGAGCGCGCCCTGCCCCACTGGTACGTGCACACGTGGGACCGCACGTTCGACGGCGAGCGGTCGTTCCGCCTCGACCGGATGCGGAGCGCGAAGCTCCTTCGCGAGCACTTCGAGCCGCGAGAGGGCTTCGAGCCGAGCCGGCTGCGCGGCGCCCGCAGCGCGCGGGTGCTCTCCACGCCGGAGATCGCGCGCTACGAGATCGAGCGGGGAGCCCGTCCCCTCGTCGGCGGCGGCGCGCTCCGTGAGATCCCGGTCGGCAGCGACGAGTGGCTCGAGAGCGACATCCTCTCGAAGCGGGGCGAGGCCATCGTGCTCGAGCCCGCCGAGCTGAGGTCGCGGATCGCCGCCCGCGCCAGAGAGCTCGCGAAGGAGCTCGGCGTCGAACGGCTCCGCGTCAAGGCGTAGATCCGGTCAGTCGGCGGACACCGACAGCGGCAGCGTGAGCGTGAACGTCGCGCCCGCCTCCGGGTGCGAGCTGACGTCGAGCGTGCCGCCGTGCGCCTCTGCGATCGAGCGGGCGATGAAGAGGCCGAGCCCGGTCCCCGGTTTCGAGCCCGGGACCTCGGCGCGCCCGAACTTCTCGAAGATGACGCGCTGCTGCTCGGTCGGGATGCCGGGCCCGTGATCGCTGACCCTGATGCACACGAGACCGTTGTCCTGCGACGCCGTCACCTCGACGGAGTCGCCGGCGGGCGAATACTTGACCGCGTTGTCGATCAGGTTCGCGAGCACCTGCCGCAGGCGCTCGCGGTCGCCGCGGATGTGCGGGAGTGCGTCCGGAACGTGCGCCGAGACGCGGACCTCGTCCTGTCCCAGGGCGGCGAGCGACACGGCATCCTGCACGAGACGGGAGAGGTCGACGTCCGTGAAGCTGTACGAGAACGTCCCGGCCTCGATCCGCGACGTGTCGAGCACGTCGCCGATGAGCGCGGCCAGCCGGTTGGTCTCGTCGGCGATGAGAGCCAGGAACGCTTCACGCTGCCCGGGCGCGAGCGACCGCCAGCGCTGCTCGAGCGTGCGCGCGGCGCCGATCACGGCTGCCATCGGGCTCCGGAGCTCGTGCGAGACGAGCGACACGAAGTCGGCGCGGAGGGCCGAGAGGCGCCGTAGCTCCTCGACCGTCTGGCGCTCTGCCTCGTAGGAGCGGATGTTCTGCACCGCGGTGGCGACGAGCCGGCCGAGGAGCGTGAGGAGCTCGGTCTCCTCCGCGGTGAACGCGGCTTGCTCGACACGCGAGAGCGAGATCATGCCGATCGGCCGCGCGCCGAGAACGAGCGGGACGACGAGCTCGCTGTGCAGGCCGAGCTCGAGGAGCAGGCTGTCCTCCGGGTAGAGCCGGTCGGCGAGGTCCTCCCGCACGACGACCTCGCCGGTCTGCACCCGCTCGAGCACCGAGCCGCGCAACGGGCCCGTGCTTCCCGGCGGGAACACGGTCGTCGCACCGACGCCGGCGGTCGCGATCGTGCGGGCGCTCTCGCCTTCCACGAGCACGATCGCCGTGCGCGCGAACGGAATCAGGCCGCGGACCTCCCGGATGAACGCGCCGAAGGCCTGCTCCATCTCGAGCGAC
>DASSGL010000060.1:0-3532 GCA_035693525.1 Gaiellaceae bacterium
GCTCGAGATTGCCCGCGGCAACCGTCCCGACTTCTTCAACCTCCACTACGAGAAGCCGCCGCCGTTCGTGCCGCGGCATCTGCGCCGCGAGGTGCCCGGCAGGCTCACGGTCGACGGAAGCGAGCGCAGGCCGCTCGACGTGAGCGGGCTGCCGGCGATCCTCGACGACTTCCGAGCTGCGGGCGTGCAGGCGGTCGCGATCTGCCTGCTCCACTCATACGCCGACCCGCGGCACGAGGAGGAAGTGCTCGAACGTGTGCGCGAGCTCTGGCCCGAGGTGTCGGTCGTCGCGTCGCACCAGATCACGCGCGAGTGGCGCGAGTACGAACGCACGAGCACGGCGGTCCTCTCGACGTACGTTCAGCCGGTCGCAGAGCGCTACCTCACGAGACTCGCCGACGGCGTCCGCGACCGTGGCTTCGACGGGCAGCTCTACATCATGCAGTCCAACTGCGGCGTCGACTCCGTCGAGAAGACGAAGGAGATCCCGATCACGATGATCGAGTCGGGCCCGGCGAGCGGCTTCTGGGGCGCTGCCGAGCTGGGACGACTGATCGGCGAGCCGAACGTGCTCGCGCTCGACATCGGCGGAACGACCGCGAAGACGTCGCTGATCGAGCACGGGCACGTCAAGATCGTCTCCGACTATTGGATCGAGCGCAGCCGCCTCTCCGCCGGCTATCCGGTGATGGTGCCGGTGGTCGACGTGGTCGAGATCGGCAACGGCGGCGGCAGTATCGCGTGGGTGGACGACTTCGGGAAGCTGCACGTGGGTCCCCGCTCGGCCGGCGCGATGCCGGGGCCGGCCGCCTACGGGAAGGGCGGGACGGAGGCGACGACGACCGATGCCAACCTCGCGCTCGGCCGGATCAACGCGGACTACTTCTGCGGCGGCGAGCTCGAGGCGGACATGCCGGCAGTCTCGAGCGCCCTCACCGCGGTCGCGGAACGGCTCGGCGTCGACACGACGGAGGCGGCGCGCGGGATCGTGCGGATCGCCAACAACAACATGATCAACGCGCTGAAGCTCGTCTCGCTCAACCGCGGTCACGACCCGCGCGACTTCACGCTCGTCGCATTCGGCGGCGGCGGCGGCATGCACGCGGTGGCGCTCGCCGCCGAGCTCGGGATCCGGCGGGTCGTCGTTCCGCGCGCGGCCGATGTCTTCTCGGCGTGGGGAATGCTGATGAGCGACCTGCGCCGCGACTATTTCGTCACGCGCCTCATGACTCTGGCTCGGGACAACGCTCCACGCCTGGACGGGCTCCTGCGCGAGATCGAGCGCCTCGCCGTCGCGCAGTTCGGGCGCGAGCGGATCGCGGCGGAGCGCGTTCGCTTCCTCCGGTACGGCAAGCTCCGCTACGAGAACCAGGAGCACGGCGTCGAGGTCCTGCTGCCTGAAGGCGAGATCGACGCAGGCGCGATCGAGGGGATCGCCGAGCTCTTCCACCGCACGTACGAGCGCGAGTACACGTACCGGCTCGATGCCCCGATCGAGTTCGTGGGCGCGCACGTCGTCGCGCTCGCCGAGGTCGGCAAGCTCGAGCCTGCGCCGCTCCCCCGGACCGGCAGGGGGCTCGACGAGGCGCTGAAGGGGAGGCGGATCGTCGACTACGCCACCGAGGGCGTCCACGAAGCAGATATCTACGTCGGCGAGATGCTGGAGCCGGAGATGGCCTTCGAAGGCCCTGCGATCGTCGAGTCGCGGAGCAGCACCGTCGTCGTGCATCCGGGGAACGAGCTGGCCGTCGACGACTACGGCAACATCACGATCGAGGTCCCATGAGCGTCGAGACGACAACCGACCCGATCACGCTCGAGATCATCCAGAGCTCGCTGCAAGCGGTGAGCGACGAGATGTTCGCGGCGTTCCGCAAGACCGCGATGAGCGCGATCATCTACGAGGTGCTCGACATGGGCACCGGCATCACCGACGGCAGCGGAAACCTCGCGTCGTCGGGCGCAGGCATTCCTGCCTTCGTGGGTGTGCTCGACAAGGCGGTCAAGCGGGTGATCGAGCTCAACACCGGCGCCATCGAGCCGGGGGACATCTTCGCGACGAACGATCCCTTCTTCGGCGGCGTCACCCATCTCAACGACGTCGTGCTCGCCATGCCGGTATTCGCCGAAGGCGAGCTGATCGCGTGGACGGCGAACATCGCGCACTGGAACGACGTAGGCGGCATGGTCCCCGGCTCGATCTCGAACGAGGCGAAGGAGATCTTTCAGGAGGGGCTGCGGCTGCCGGCCGTGAAGCTCATCTCTCAGGGAGAGCCGATCCGCTCGGTCATGGAGATCATGAAGTGCAACAGCCGGCTCCCGGACTACTTGCAGGGCGACATGTGGGCGGGGATAGCGGCGGCACGCGTCGGCGAGCGCAGGATCCTCGAGCTTGTCGAGAAGTACGGACGTGAAACCTTCACGACCGCGCTGCGCTCGTTCATGGAGTACGGCGAGCAGGTGGCTTTGCGCGCGCTCCGCGACCTCCCGAACGGAAGGTTCAACCTCGCCGAGGAACAGGACAGCGGCGTGGTCTACACCGCGGCGATCGAGATAACCGATGACGAGTTCATCGTCGACCTGCGCGACAACCCCGACCAGGATCCCGGGCCGAACAACGCATCGCGCGACGGAACGATCATCGCGGCGCAGATGGTCTTCATGAACATCACGGGCGCGAGCGGCTCGGCGAATGCGGGGCACTTCAAGCCGCTGACGCTGCTGACGCGGCCGGGATCCGTCTTCGACGCAAGCCCGCCCGCCGCATTCGCGACCTACTACGAGGTGGAAATCCGTCTGTACGACGTGATCTGGCGCTGCCTCGCGCCCCACCTCGGCAACCTGCTGCCGGCCGGCAGCTTCGCCTCCGTGTGCGGCACGTTCATCGGCGGAGCGCATCCCGATACGGGCCGCCATTTCACGATCGTGGAGCCGCAGGTGGGTGGCTGGGGCGCGTCGTCGTTCCGCGACGGAAACAGCGCCATGTTCAGCGGCTTCCACGGCGACACGTTCAACTGCCCCGCGGAGGTGGCAGAGGCGCGCTACGGCCTGTACGTCGAGCAGCTGGCCCTGAACGAAGAAGCGGGCGGTGAGGGCGAGTTCCGCGGCGGGAAGGGCATCGTGCTCGATTACCGCGTGCGCTCGAACGACTGCTTCTTCACGTGTGCTTACACGCGCAACAAGCACAAGCCGTGGGCGCTCGAGGGCGGCCACGAGGGCTCCCCGAACTACGTCGAGGTCATTCGCGCCGACGGCTCGGTCGAGCCATACGCGGTCGTGACTGCACTCCGTGTCGACGAGGGCGACGTTATCCGCATCCACACCGCGAACGGCGGCGGTTACGGTGAACCTCGCGCACGACGGCGCGAGCTCGTGATCGACGACCTGCGCAACGCCTACGTGACGAAGGAGATCGCGAGAAGCGTGTACGGCCTGGAAGCGTGAGCGCGACACGCGCTGACCCGATCACGCTCGAGATCATCGAGAGCTCGGTGCAGGCGGCGAGCGACGAGATGTTCGCGGCGCTCAGGAA
>DASSGL010000061.1:0-2053 GCA_035693525.1 Gaiellaceae bacterium
GCCGCCGTGCGCGAGAGCAGGTAGACGTTGGCCAGGACCGAAACGCGAAGGCCGTCGCGCGCGATCCAGCGCACCAGCTCGTCGTCCTTGCGCGTGTCCCAGCCGATCTGGTTGATGACGAAACGCGCGCCGGCGGCAACCTTCTTACGCAGCTTGAAGTACTGCGGCATCACCTCCCGCTCGAACCGCTTGTGGTTCGTCACGACGGACCCGAGGAAGAAGTTCGTGCGGCCGAGCGGCCTCTCCGGGCGGCGCTCGTCGCGAAGCCCGGCGTTCATCTCGGAGAAGAGCGCGAGGAGGCCGACCGAGTCGATGTCGAAGACCGGCGCCGCAAGGCCTCGGTGTCCCGTGACCGGGTAGTCGCCCGAGAGCGCGAGGACGTTGTCGAAGCCTTCGGAGCCGAGCTTCCAGCCACGGCTCTCGAGGGCGTTCCGGTTCCAGTCCTTGCACGAGAGGTGGATGATCACGTCCTGCCCGCGCGAGATCAGATCCGTCCCGAGCGTGTCGGGCGACAGCATTGCGTGGCCGCCGGGGTTGTCGGTGATCGAGAGCACGTCGACGCGCGGATCGTCCGCGAGCTCGCGCGCGGTCTCCAGAACCAGGCGGCTGCTGTCGGCGGTGATCAGTCCGCGGCTCGTCACGAGCTCCGCGACGACGACGAAGGCGCCGCTGCGACCGAGCTGCTCGCGTAGTGGGACGTGCGGCATCTCGGTGTCAGTTTGCCTGACATATCATCGCGCCATGACCGCGCTCCGCGTGCTCGACGCCGAGACGGCACAGGCGGTCGAGGAGGTCTGCGACGCGATCGTGCCCGGCTCGGCGCGCGTTCGCCCGGCCGTGTACGTCGATGCGCTCCTCGCAGAGATGGACGAAGGCGCGCGCGAGGGAGCGCTCGCCGCGTTCAGGTCGATCGCACAGGACGGCGCAGCAGCGCACGCCGGCACACCGGGGTTCATGCTCGTGCGCGCGCTTGCGATCGAGGCGTTCTACAGCGACTTCGTCGCGCCCGGCGTCGACGCCGAGGGCGCGTGGGCGGAGATCGACTTCAACTCTCCCCTCGCGACGAGGCTCGCGAAGGATTTCTCGTACCTGGGCATCACCGGATGAGCGAACGGTTCGACGTTGTCGTCGTCGGGTCGGGTGCAGGCGGCGGCGTGGTCGCCGGGGAGCTCGCGGAGCGCGGACGCCGCGTGCTCCTGCTCGAGCTCGGGCCGTACCTGACCGCGGCCGACTTCACCCGCTTCGAGGCGAAGGCGACGCACGATCTCTGGTGGCCGATCCGCTTCGCGCTCATCGACGGCGGTGCGGGGGGTGCCGTTGGACTGATCGGCGGCCGCTGTGTCGGTGGCAGCACGACGATCAACACGAAGGTCGCGCTCCGCGCGCACGAGAAGGACTACGCGAAATGGCGCGAGGCCAGCGGGCTCGAGGTCGATCTCGGCCCCCACTACGACCGCGTCGAGAATCGGCTCGGCGTCCGCGAGCGGAGCGATTGGCGCAAGAGCGTGCGCACCGTCGAACGGGGCTTCCGCGCGCTCGGCTCCGCCCTCGAGCCGGTGCGCTCGTACACCGATGCGAACTGCATGAGCTGCGGCTCCTGCCTCCAGGGCTGTCCCACGAACGCCGGCAAGTCGACGCTCAACACGTACATCCAGGACGCACTCGTCGGCGGCGGGCTCGAGCTGCGCGCCCGCGCTCGCGTCGAACGGGTTCTCGTCGAGAACGGCGAGGCGACAGGGGTCGATTACGTCGACGCCGACGGCACGACGCACCGTGTCGACGCCGACGCGGTCGTCGTCGCGGCGGGAACGCTCAACACACCGCAGGTGCTGATGCGCTCGGGATTGCCGGACACCCCGAGCACGCGTCTGATCGGACGCAACCTCGGCTTCCACCCGGCCCGCCTCATGTTCGGGCTCTTCGACGAGCTGCAGGACGCGCACATGGTCTATCCGATCACCGCACACGCCATGGACCACCAGCACGACGAGGACGGCGGCTTCGTCGTCGAGGCGACGACGCTCATGGATCCCATCGGCTTCGCCACGACGGT
>DASSGL010000062.1:0-7075 GCA_035693525.1 Gaiellaceae bacterium
GACCGCAACCAGGCTGAAGCCTGGTTGCCCGAGGCGGAGGTTTCGCAACCTGCCTTCAGCAGGTTGCAGTCGTTCACACCGCGCGCGCATTCCGACGACCGCCCGCCGCACGCGCCGCTACGCGGCGGCGAGGGACTCGACCTCGTCGATCACGGCGTCGGCACTGCCGCCGTCGACGGCGTACACCGGAACGCCGTAGAGGTCCAGATCCGCCAAGAGGCGGCGGGCGCGTTCCGGGCCGAGCTCGGCTACCGGCACGAAGAGGCTCTGCGGGTACGCGAACGAGGCGCGCCAGCCGTGCTCGTGCTCCTGAACGACGCCCCACAACGCCACCCGTCCGACAACCGGCACGAGCTGTGTCCACGCGAGCTGCTCGGGGAGGTACGACCTCAACGTCGAGACGGTCGCCGCATAGATGCCGCATCTGCAATCGGCGCCCGGGGGGTCGTGGCGGCCGCGGCCGAACGGCCAGAGCGGGATGCGAATGCGACGGCAGGTGGCAACGAGCGGCAGTCCGGGCTCCCAGACGGTCGTGTGAACGACGCTCGAGAGGCGGGTCGGGCCGCCGTGCTCGACGGCGTACCACATCCGCCACCCGAGGACAGGGTCGACGTAATCCGGAGCGCCGATCACGCCTGTGCCGCCGTCCACGCGCTCCGCGCGGCATCGGGGCTCAGGAGACCGAGCTCGCGGGCACGGGCGACCGCATCGCTCCGCGAGGCGACGTCGAGCTTGCGGTAGACGGAGATCGCCTGCGTCTTCACCGTGTTCCGAGAGATGTCGAGCCGTTCGCCGATCTCCCTGAAGGACAGATAGCCGGAGAGCAGGGGAAGCAACCTGAGCTCGGCCGGCGTCAGCTCCGAGGCCCAGCCGTCGGCCGCCGACCGGCCGGCATCGAGGTCATGCCGAAGGCGCGCCATCCTCTCGCCGGCGACGCCGAGCCCAGGTCTGCGAACCATGATCGCGTCGATCTCGTCGAGCAGGACGCGCGCACGGGCGGAGTTGTCCAACGCAAGCTCCAGATGAGCGAGCTCCTGGCGTACGGAGACCGCAAGCCACGGAAGCGCATAGGTCACCCGCGGCAGAAGCAGGTCAGCCCGCCCGATCCAGTCGCCTGCCGCCTTCCGGCGCCCCTCGGCGAGGGCCACTCGCCCACAGGCGACGTGCACGAGGGCCGTGGTCGTGTAGTCGTCGAGGTGGGCCTCGTGAGCGATGCGATGGGCGCGGTCAGCGAGCTCACCCGCCCGGCGCACGTCGCCCGCCGCGAGCGCAAGCAACGAGCCGGCGGCGAGCGACTCGGAGGCGCCGACATTCGCTCCGAGGGACGCTGCCGTACCCGCGGCCTCGTCGAACCAGGCGGCCGCCCTCTCGTCGTCACCGAGAAGGAGATACGCGTAACCGAGCAGGCACTGCGCATTCGCAGCCATGCTGCTGCCGTCGGCGAGCGTCGCGAGAGACAGCTCGGCATCGTCCCGCATCGACTCGGCGCCGTCGAGGCAGAGGAAGGCTCGTAGGTTGGCGATCCACGCCGCCGCGGGGCTTCCGTCCGGCATGACGCTGTTCGGGTCGCACTGCAGCGCGGCGCGGCCCCACCGCTCCGCCGCGTCCGGCCGACCCAGGAGCGGGAGAAGCGCGGCGCCGAGAATGGCGGCGGCAGGGTTCTCCGCGAGCAGTCGGGCGTCGTCGATCGAGGCGAACCATTGTCCGAGCATCGCCGAGCGCCCGGCCCAGAAGGCGGGCAGCGCAGCGTTCGGGAGGAGCGCAGCGACGCGGTCTCGGTCGCCGATCCCGATCGCGCCGTCGGTGTCTCCGACCGCTTCGTACCAATCGGTCGCGCGGGCGCGCAGTGTCGAGGCGGCCACGACGTCGTTGTCGTCGAGCTCGGCACGGAGCAAGTCTCGCAACATGGGGTGGAGCCTGAACCACTCGCGTTCGGCGTCGATCTCGACGAGGAAGAGGTTCGATCGCGCGAGCTCCCTGAGCCTCGCACCCGACCGCGATGCTTCGAGCATCATGTCGCACAGGGGGCCGGAGATGCGGTCGAGCACCGCGACCTGCCGAAGGAACTCCCGGTCTTCTGCGCCGAGCGGATCGAGGACCTCGAGGCGGAAGTAATCGGCGACGAACCGGTCGACGCCGACAGTCGCGTTCTGCCGGATGCTGACGACGGCCGGCATGCCTGCGAGCGCGGTGAGGAAGAGCCCCGCCGCCCAACCTTCACAGCGGGCATTCAACACACGCACGTCCTCGTCTTCCAGGTCGAGACCTGCGTTGCGCAGGAGCTCGTCCGCCTCCGCATCGCTCAGGCGGAGATCCTCCGTGCCGAGCCGAAGCAGGGCACGCGCCCCGTGCACATGCGCATCGACGAGACCATGCGCGCTTCGCGTCGAGAGCACGAGGCGTGAGCCAGCCGGCACGCGCCCGCAGAGCATGCGCAACGCGTCGACGCAGGCTCGTTCCTCGAGGAGGTGGACTCCGTCGAGCACGACGACGCCCGGCGCGCCCAGCGATTCGAGCGCATCACCGAGCTCCGCGATCATGGCCGCAAGGCGGGTGCCCGGCGACGACATGCACTCGATCGCTTGCGCAACGTCTGCGCCCGCGCGGCCCAGGACACACGCAAGGTAGGCCAGGAGGACGGCCGGGTCGTTGTCGGTCTCGTCGATCGAATACCACCCGACGGGACAGCTCAGACGGTCGACCCAGTTCGCGAGGACCGTCGTCTTTCCATAGCCGGCCGGCGCTTCGACGAGCGTGATCCGCGCCCGCCGCGCGCTGTGGATCCGGTCGACGAGCGTCGCCCGCGGGAGGGCCGGAGACCGCCGCTCGCCGGGCCGAAGCTTCGAGTCGAGCAACGTGACGCTCGGTTCGCGCCGACGCAGGGCCTCGCGTGAAGGACGTGTCACCACTTCTCGGCGGCGGCGCCGGCGACGAGGCCGAGCTCCGATGCGCGCACGATCGCCTCTCCTCGAGAGGAGACGCCGAGCTTTCGGTAGACGGAGATCGCCTGCGTCTTGACCGTATTGCGCGAGACGTAGAGGAGCGAGGCGATCTCTCGGAACGAGAGGTGCGTCGTCAGTAGCGGCAGCAGGCGAAGCTCGGCAGCCGTCAACGTCGCCGGCCGTCCGGTCGAACGTCGCACGTTCGCCTCCACCTGCCCGCGGAGCGCCTTCGAGTCCTCGCGCAGGACTCCGAGTCGCGGCCGCCGCGAGAAGATCTCGTCCACCTCGTCCAGCAGGAGCAGAGCGCCGTTCGCATCGCCGAGCGCGAGATGGACGCGCACGAGCTCGATGCGGAGAAACACCGAGAAGCTCCCGATCGCGTGCGTCAGGCGAGGCAAGAGAGCCCGAGCGCGCTCGAGGTCGGCCCAAACCGTGACGCAGTCGCCCTTCCGGAGCGCCGCACGCGCGCTCGCGGCCAGGGAGAAGAGAGTCGTCGCGGAGTCCTCGATCTGCGAGCCCTGCACGACGCGGCGCGCTGCCTCGGCGAGGGCATCGGCCCGCGGCCAGTCGCCGCGGTCGGCCGCGAGCAGGGAGCCGTACGCGAGCGCCGTGGACTCCACCGCTGCGGCACCCGCAGATGCCGCAGTGTCGGCTGCTTCTCCGAGAAGCGCGTCGGCACTCCAGGAATCCCCTTCGAGTGCGTTCGCGCAGGCGAGAGCGAGAAGAGCCGGTGCGCGCCACGCACTGCCGAGCGGCAGCGTGTCGAGAGCGCGCGCGGCGTGCGTTCGCATGTCGTCCGCTCCATGGGGACTCATCAGCGAGTGCAACAACGCGTGCCAAGGGCCGGGCGAGTGTCCCTGCTCGGTCGCGACCGCCCAGCGTTCGGCGCCATCGGGATGGCCCGTGAGGGCGAGTGTGAGCGCGCCGATCGCCGAAGCAGCCGGATGCCGGCTGAGGAACGTTGCATCGTCGAGCGCGTCCAGCCAACGTCCCACATGGGCGGGTTGCGCGGTGAGCGAGAACGGCACCGATCGCTCGAGCAGCTCGACCAGCCGTTCCCGATCGCCGGCGCTGCTCGCGTACTCGAGGGCGAGATCGTCGCTCCCGTACTCGGCGCACCATGTCGCAGCACGGCGCCGGAGCGTGCCGGCGACTCCCGGCTCCAACCGCTCGAGCTCGAGAGCCAAAACTCGCCGAAAGGCCGAGTGAAGGCGATACCAGCGTCCCTCTCGGTCCATGGGCCGGACGAAGAGGTTCGAGCCCTCGAGCCCTGCGAGCCGCTCAGCCGAGCCCGGCATCTCCGTGACGAGGTCGCACAACGTTCCGCACATGCCCTCGAGAACGGATGCCCGCGTCAGAAACGTCACATCGTCGGGCGCGAGGCTCGACAGGAGCTCGGTGCGGAAATACTCGAGCATCAGGTCGTCGCCGCCGCGAGCCGGGTCGATCCCGTTCGGAGAGCACGAATTGAGGGCGCTCGCGGCGAGGTGCAGCCCGGCCGGCCATCCCTCCACAGCCGCATTCAACGCCTCGACGTCCTCCCGCGGGAGATCGACACCCGCAGCCCGGAGGAGCGCAGCAGCCTCGCGGTCGGCGAAGCCGAGATCGGCGACGTCGAGCTCGACGAGCGCGCCCTGCGCGCGGAAGCGGGCAAGAGGCAGAAGGGGCCTCGCACGACCTACGAGCACGACCTGCGACAGCGGCGGCAGCTCGTCGACGAATCGCGCCAGCAGTCGGATCGACGCCGAGTCTTGCAGCCGGTCGACGTCATCGACCACCACGACGACGGGCGATCTCGACGAGGCGACGAGCCGGCCGAGGAGCGCGATGCTCTCGTCCGGTGAAACGTTGCCCGCCTCAGGGCCGAAGCCGTCCGACGGACCTTCGACGGCGCGCTCGATCGCGGCTCCGAGGTGCGCGGCGAAAGCGATGGGCTCGCCTGAGGCGTCGACGCTGAACCAGGCGAACGGCCTTCCGTCTCGCCGGGCCCATTCGGCGACGAGCGTCGTCTTGCCGTAGCCGGCAGGCGCGCTGACGAGCACGAGCCTCGCCGAACGTGCAGCGCGCAGCTGGTTGACAAGCCCGGTCCGTGGCACGCTTCCCGTCGAGTGCTGCGGCACGGTGAGGTTCGCCTCGAGGAGCGCGTCGTGCTGCGCGGGCGCCTCGACGACGCGATTGATCCGTCTCCGTGCGCGACGGCGCGGGCGTTCCGCAGCAACCGCGGATGTCATGCCCTCACCGGACCGTGAGGCGTATCCAGCGTGAGGACTCGGACGTCCCGCAGGCGAGTTTTCGAAATCGTGCGCACCGTTCCCCTCCCGGTCCGACAAACGTCTTGAAAGCAGGCTTATGCGGTTGGTGCACCGCCGCCGGGAGAAACGAGCGGAACTGCAGGCGAAGGCTGTGGTTCAACCGACGCTGCACCGTGGATGCTACGCAGAAATTCTCGGTCGTGCCAGCTTTTCTTAAAGAGATCCCCGTTCGAAGCCGCTGCGTCCGCCTCAACGAACGGAAATGAACGAGCCCGTCGAGATTCGACGAGCATGCACACGACTCGCTGATCATCCTCATCGGACGACGCGAGCATCTACCTGCGCGATTTGAATAGTGCGATGGACAGTCTGTCCGTGCGACAGCGGGCCGGTCCAGGGAGCCCGCGCGGCATTCGGCGTTTGAGCGAGCGCGATCTCCTCCGGCTTCTCGACCGGGCGCCGGATGTCGTGTTCCGCTACCGCCTGCAGCCGCCCGGGTACGACTACGTCAACCGCGCGATCACGCGAATCACGGGGTTCTCTCCGGACGAGCTGTACGCGGATCCAGATTCGGCACTGAAGCTCGTTCACACGGACGACCGGGCACTCGTCCACGATCTCCTCGCGAGAGGAGCTGGACGGGTCCCTATCGTCGTGCGCTGGTTGCGCAAGGACGGCTCGGTCGTCTGGATCGAGCAGCGAAACACGCCGGTCTTCAATCGCGCGCACGAGCTCGTCGCGATCGAGGGGATCGCGCGTGAGATCGTCGACCCGGCTCTGGGATCGCGGCCGCACGTTCGCGTCCTCGGAGACATCCGGATCGACATGGATCGTGGTCGTGTCCTGATCGGAGGCAACGAAGTCAACTTGACCCCGTCCGAGTTCCGACTGCTCGTCCTCCTGACCGATCAGCCGGGCCGGACGATCAGTCGCGCGACGATCATGGAAGCGTTGTGGAGCAGCTCGCACGTCGGAAGCGGGAGGACATCCGAGGTGCACGTCTCGAAGCTGCGGACCAAGATCGAGCGCGACGCACACCGACCTCACCGGATCGAGACCGTCCGGGGCCAGGGCTACAGGTTCATCCTCTCAGGATGATGCGGCCCGGCTGCGGCGTGTCATCGAACGGCACGCGATGAAGCGTGTCCTCATAGCCGATCCACGCGGGTTCTGCGCCGGTGTCGAGCGCGCGGTCGCGACCGTTCGCACCGTTCTCGCCACCTACGGCCCCCCGATCTACGTGCGCAAGCAGATCGTCCACAACGCGCATGTCGTGATCGACCTCGAGGCGGAGGGCGCGATATTCGTCGAGTCCGAGCTCGACGTGCCCGCGGGAGCCTCTCTGGTGCTCGCGGCGCACGGAGTCGAGCCGAGCGTCTACCGAGCGGCGTCCGCCCGCCGCCTGAGGACGATCGACGCGACGTGTCCGCTCGTCCAGAAGGTGCACATCGAGGTGCGCCGCTTCGCGGCGGCCGGGTACACGGTCGTCCTGATCGGGCACGCCGGGCACGACGAGGTGATCGGGACGATGGGTCAGGCTCCGGGCTCGGTCCTGCTCGTCGAGACGGCCGGGCAGGCACGCGCGTTGAGCGTTCCGCAGGCGCAGCGGCTCGCCTACGTGACGCAGACGACGCTCTCCGTCGACGAGACGTCGGAGATCATCGCGATTCTCCGAGACCGGTTCCCGGGCATCGTCGGACCTCGGAAGGACGACATCTGCTACGCGACCACGAATCGCCAGACCGCGGTCAAGCGGATGCTTCCCGAGATCGACGCGCTCCTCGTGGTCGGATCGTCGGAGAGCTCCAACTCACGGAGGCTCGTCGAGACCGCACGGGCCGGCGGCGTTCCCGCATGGCTCGTCGAGGACGAGACCGAGCT
>DASSGL010000063.1:0-7797 GCA_035693525.1 Gaiellaceae bacterium
AGCCCGCTTCGCGTCGTGCCGAGGACGTGGGCGAGCAGGAGCTCGGCGTCGACGCGAGGCGTCTCGACCCCCGCCGCGTCGAGCCGCCGCTCGGCGTCGCGCAACGCCTCCCGGAGCGTCAACCCGCCATCGCGAGGCGCCGGTCCTCCGCTGTCAGCGCCTCGGTGAACTCGTCGAGCTCGCCCTGGAGGACGCGGTCGAGCTGGTGCACGGTCAGCTTGATCCGGTGGTCCGTAACCCGGTTCTCGGGGAAGTTGTACGTGCGGATCTTCGCGCCGCGCTCGCCGCTCCCGATCTGGGATCGCCGTGTCGCGTCGAGCTCCGCGCGCTGCCGCTCGCGCTCTCGCTCGTAGAGCCGTGCCCGCAGCACGCGCATCGCCTTTTCCTTGTTCTGGAGCTGCGACTTCTCGTCCTGCATGGCGACGACGACGCCGGTCGGCATGTGCGTGATCCGGACTGCGGAGTCCGTCGTGTTCACCGACTGCCCTCCGGGCCCGGTCGAGCGGTAGACGTCGATCTTCAGGTCGTTCGGGTCGATGTCGACCTCGACGTCCTCGACCTCCGGCATCACGGCGACCGTGGCCGACGAGGTGTGGATCCGGCCCTGCGACTCCGTCACCGGGACGCGCTGGACGCGGTGGCCGCCGGCCTCCCACTTGAAGACGGAGTACGCGCCGTCGCCCTTGACGGCGAAGGACACCTGCTTGTAGCCGCCGCCGTCGTTGGGGCTCGCCTCGAGCTCCTCGACCCGGTAGCCGCGACGCTCGGCGTAGCGGCTGTACATGCGGTAGAGATCCCCCGCCCAGAGCGCCGCCTCGTCGCCGCCCTCGCCCTGGCGGATCTCGAGGATCACGTCCTTCCGGTCGGCCGGATCGCTCGGAACCATCGCGAGGCGCAGCTCCTCCTCGAGCCGGCCGGTGCGCTCCTCGAGCTCGGGCACGAGCTCGCGGAGGTCCGAATCCTCGCGCGCGGCGACGAGGTCGTCGTGCGCGGCGCGCCAGTCCTGCGCGAGCTTGTACGGGCTCTCGAGCTCCTTGAGCCTCCGCCCCACCTCGGCAGCCTCGCGGCGGTCGTTGTAGACCGAGGGGTCGGCCATCCGCTCCTGCACCTCGGTGTAGGAGCGCTCCAGGTCGTCGATCAGGCTCTCGAAGGTGGCGGCCATGCCTCCAAGGGTACGGTCAGCTTGCGAGATGCGCGTCGAGCGTGATGCTCGGCACCGATGCGAGCGCCTTGGAGATGGGGCAGTTCGCCTTCGCCGTCTCGGCGGCCTCGAGGAACGCGGCCTCGTCGAGACCCGGGACCCGGCCCTCGACCGTGAGCGCGCTCTTCGTGATGCCCTCGCCCGGCTGGAAGGTCACCGTCGCCGAGGTATGCAGCTCCTCAGGCGGCGAGCCGGCCCGTGCGAGCTCGGCCGAGAGCGCCATGGAGAAGCACGCGGCGTGAGCCGCGGCGATCAGCTCCTCGGGGCTCGTCTTTCCACCCGTGTCGTCCTCGGAGCGCGAGGCCCAGGTCACGTTCAGCTCCCCGAGCGCGCCGGACGTCGTCTTCGTGATCGTCCCGCTCCCCTCCCGAAGGCTGCCCTGCCAGGTCACGTCTGCTCGGCGGTCGGTCGCCATGTCTCTCCCCCCTGTCGTCGGTGGTGGCGACGAAGCCTATGCTCTCTGGCCATGATCGAGCTCCTGCGAGAGCTCGTCGAGCTCGAGTCGCCGACCGGCGACACCGCCCGCATGCGGGACCGGACCGCGGCCGAGCTCCGCGAGCTCGGCGGCACGATCACGCCCGAAGGGGAGCACGTGCGCGCCGACTTCGCGGGCGAGGGACAGCCCCTCCTCCTGCTCGGCCACCTCGACACCGTCTGGACGCGCGGCACGCTCGCGACGCTGCCGTGGCGCGTCGAGGACGGCCGGGCGTACGGGCCCGGCGTGCACGACATGAAAGGCGGCCTCGTGGTGATGCTCGAGGCGATCCGGCGCGCACGCGCGACCCGCGCCTTGCGCGTGTTCCTCACGGCCGACGAGGAGATAGGGAGCCCGACGGCGCGCGAGCCGCTCGCGCGCGCCGCCGACGGCGCCGCGGCGGCCTTCGTGTGCGAGCCGCCGACCGAGGCCGGCGACTTGAAGACGGCGCGCAAGGGGCTCGGGAGGTTCGTCCTCCGCGTCACGGGACGCGCGGCTCACGCGGGCAAGCCCCTCGAGGGCGCGAGCGCGATCGAGGAGCTCGCCCGCCTGACGCTGCGGCTGCACGCGCTGACCGACCGGCGCCGGGGCGTCTCGGTGAACGTCGGCGTCGTCGAAGGCGGCACGCGCGAGAACGTCGTCGCAGCGGAGGCGTCGGCGCGGCTCGACGTCCGCGTGCCCTCGGTTGCCGAGCGCGACCGCCTCGACGCGGTGCTCCACTCGCTCGGGACGGAGACGCCCGGCACCGAAGTCACGCTCGAAGGGCTCTGGACGCGGCCGCCGCTCGAGCGCAGCCCCGGCGCGGCGTTGCTCTTCGAACAGGCGCGGCGGCACGGGCGCGCGCTCGGCCTCGACCTGCACGAGTCGTCTGCGGCCGGCGGCTCCGACGGCAACCTCGTCGGCGCGCTCGGGGTGCCAGTGCTCGACGGGCTCGGCGCGGAGGGCAGCGGCGCGCATGCAGTCGACGAACACGTCGTCGTCGACTCTCTGCCGGTGCGGGCCGAGCTTCTCGCCGCGTTGTTGCGCGAGCCCGGGCTCTAGCCGTATCGTGTCGGACGCCACATAGTCGAGAGGGGGGTTTGTCATGGCTCAGCACCTGGACGAGCGCGTGATGGTCTCCGAGCGGATCGCGCCCGGCATGCTCCCGCGGGTCCTGAACTCGTTCGACATGACGATCATCTTCGTGGCGATCGTCCTGTTCATCGTCAACGCCTCGGCGATCCAGCAGGCTCACCAGGCCGCGTTCACCTACTGGATCCTCGGGTTCGCGTTGTTCCTCATCCCGGGCGCCCTGGTCACCGCCCAGCTCGGTCAGATGTTCCCCCAGGAGGGATCGCTCTACGTCTGGACGCAGAAGGCGCTCGGGCCGTTCTGGGGCTTCTTCGCCGGCTTCTGCGCCTGGTGGCCCGGCATCCTCGTGATGGTCGCCACCGGCGACGCCGTCGTCACGATCTGGCAGTTCATCGACACGGGCGGCCTGCCGAAGGCCTGGGAGCAGGGCCTCGTGATCCTCGCCGTGCTCTGGTTCTCGGCGTTCATGTCGATGCTCCGGCTACGGATGACGCAGACGTACGCGAACTGGTCCGTCGTCTTCTACGGGGCGGCGATCTTCGTGATCGGCCTCGCCGGCATCCTCTGGCTCATCGGCAGCGGCCACTCCGCGACCGGGGGCTGGGGCAACGCGACGAACTGGAGCATCCACTCGGGAACCTGGACGTGGTTCGGCTTCGTGATCCTCGCCCTGCTCGGGATCGAGGTGCCGCTGAACATGGGCGTCGAGATCGTCCACATGCGGTCGATCAAGAAGTATCTGTTCTGGGGCTCCATCGTCGTGATGGTGGCGTACCTCTGGGCGACGCTCGGGACGATGCTCGCGCTGCCGGCTTCGAAGAGCGTCGGCTCCACGACCGACATCCTCGTGGCCGTCGAGAAGGGGTTCGGCGGCTCGCATGCGTTCGCAATCGTCGTCGGCCTCGTCGTGCTCTGGTTCTTCGTCGCGAACACGATCGTCTACAACTATTCGTTCTCGCGCCTGCTCTTCGTCTCGGGACTCGAGCAGCGGATGCCCGCGAAGCTCGGCACCGTGACCGAGAAGACGAAGGTGCCCGTCTACGCGATCCTGACGCAGACGGTGCTCTCGTCGCTCTTCGTCGTCGCGATCTTCAACCCATGGGTGAGCGGCGACAACAACCAGCGGGCGTACTGGCTGTTCCAGGCCGCGGTGACCGTCATCTGGTGCATCTCGATGGTGCTCCTCTTCGCCGACATCTTCCTCGTCAAGCGCGCATTCCCGGCGAAGTTCGAGGAGGTGCGGACGACGCACCCGTACCTGCTGTACGCGAGCGGTGTCCTCGGCGCGCTCGCTTCGGCGTTCGGCGCATACGTGACGTTCCGCAGCCCGTGGACGGGTCTCTTCAGCGTCATGCACTGGCGCATCTGGCTCGCGGTTCTCTGCGGCGTGTCCGTGCTCGCTGCGATCGCGATCTACGCGATCAGCGAGTTCATGCACCGCCGCGAGCAGCCGACGCCGACGCCCACGCCTGCGTGACGGGCGCCGCAGACGTCGTGAAGCAAGCGGACGAGGCGGACCTCCGCCTCGTCCGCTTCCTCTGGTGCGGCAACGACGGCACCGTGCGCGGGAAGGCATCCGCGCGACACGGGCTCGAGGGCCGCCTCGAGAGCGGCATCGGCTTGACGGTCGCGATGCAGGCGATGAACGGGCTCGACCAGCTGCAGCCCATCGAGGGCATGGGCCCGGTCGGCGAGGTCCGCCTCGTCCCCGATCTCGACACCTTTCGCGTCCTTCCGTACGCACCGAGCACCGGCGCGGTGCTGACCGACCACGTCGGCCTCGACGGCGAGCCCGCAGCGGTCTGCCAGCGCACGTTCCTGAAGCGGATGGAGGCGCGGCTCGCGGAACGGGGCCTCGTGCTGCACGCCGCGTTCGAGAACGAGTTCTCGCTCGCGACCCGGCTCGACGGAGCCTACGTGCCCGTCGACTCGTCGCTCTGCTTCTCGACGATCGGCATGACGACTTCGCAGGAATACGTCGACGAGCTCGCGGGCGCGCTCGAGAAGCAGCGCATCCCGCTCGAGCAGTACTACGCCGAGCTCGGGCACGGGCAGCAGGAGATCTCGACCGGGCACGCGCCCGCGCTGCAGGCGGCGGACGAGCAGCTGCTCGTGCGAGAGACGATCCGCGCAGTCGCGACTCGGCGCGGGCTCGTCGCCTCGCTCGCACCGAAGCCGTGGCCCGAAAACGCCGGCAACGGCGCGCACGTGCACTTCTCGCTCTGGGAGGGCGAGCGGAACCGCTTCTTCGACGAGGCAGCGCCGGACGGTCTCTCGGCGGTGGCCCGGTCGTTCGTGGCCGGCGTGCTCGAGCACCTCCCCGCGCTGTGCGGGTTGTCGGCGCCGAGCTTCAACTCCTATCACCGGATCATCCCGCACTACTGGGCCGGCGCGTTCGTGTGCTGGGGCTACGACAACCGCGAGGCGCCCGTGCGCGTGGCGTCGCCGTTCCGCGGCGCCGAGGAGGCATCGACGAACGCGGAGCTGAAGTCGTGCGACGCGACCTGCAACCCGTACCTCGCACTCGGTGGGCTCGTGGCGGCCGGCCTCGACGGGCTCGAGCGCGGGCTCGAGCCTCCGGAGCCGATCGGCGTCGACCCGGCCACGCTGGACGAGTCCGAGCGCGAGCGGCGGGGCATCGTGCGGCTGCCGGCGACGCAGGCGGAGGCGCTCGATGCGCTCGCCGCCGACGAGCTGCTGCTCGACGCGCTCGGGCCGACGCTCGCCGAGTCCTACCTCGCCGTCCGCCGGTCTGAGTGGGCGGCCTACTCCGCGGGAGACGCGGCATTCGAGCAGCAGGGCCACTTCGAGAAGTACTGAGCGGCGTCGCGCTCGTCGACCACCATGCTCACGGCGTGCTGCGTGCGCCGCCGGCGTCGCTGGACGAGTTCCGCGGGCTCTTCTCGGAGAGCCCCGACCCGCGCCAGTGGCCGCACGTCGCGACCGGCGTCACCTACCGGCGCGCGATCCCAGTGCTGGCCGAGCATCTCGGCTGCGAGCCCGACGAGCGCGCGGTGTACGAGCGACGGCTCGCGAGCGATCCGGCCGAGTACACCGCGTCGCTCCTCCGCGCTACGAACACGGAGGTGCTGCTCGTCGACGACGGCTTCCCGCCGGAGGGCGAGGGGACGACGTGGGACGAGCTCGGCGAGCTCGCCGGTTGCCGCGCGTTGCCCGTGCTGCGGCTCGAGACGCGAGGCGAGCATGCGGCGGAGGAGGCCGCGACCGCACGTGAGCGAGGATTCGCCGCGCTGAAGACGATCGCCGCGTACCGCGGCGGCCTCGACCGCCCGTCGGCGCACGTCGTCGCTGCGTTGGAGGCGAACGAAGCGACCGGCGAGCCGCTGCCGGTGCAGGTGCACAGCGGCTTCGGGGACTGGGACCTGCACCTGTGGCGCGCCGACCCGTCGCTGATGAAGCCGCTCGTCGAGCGCTTCAGCGAGACGCCGTTCGTGTTCCTGCACTGCTACCCGTTCGTGCGCCAGGCAGGGTGGCTCGCTCACGTCTACGGCAACGTGCGGTTCGACCTCTCGCTCACGATCCCCCACGTGGCCCGGCCGCTCGAAGCGGTTCTCGAGGCTCTCGAGCTCGCGCCGGTGTCGAAGCTGCTCTACGCCTCGGACGCAGCGCGCACGCCGGAGCTCTACCTGCTCGCGGCGACGTGGTGGCGAGACGCGCTCGCCGAGGCGCTGCCAACGCTGCTCCCCGACGACGAGGTCGAGGGCGCGGCACGGCTCATCCTGCGCGAGAACGCGATCGCGCTGTATGGGCTATAGCTGCAAAGCAACGAGGCTTCAGCCTGGTTGCAGTCGTTCGCACCGCACGTGCGACGCAACGACTGCAACCTGCCTGAAGGCAGGTTGCGAATTGCCCCCGATGCAACCAGGTTGCGCAGCAACCTGGTTGCAGGTTTTCGCGCTACGCCATGACTTCGACCCGCTGCGCCTCGGGGCCGCGGCGCTCTTCGAGCTGCAACACCTCGCGCAGCGCGCGGATCGAGACCTCGAGCTGGTCGAGAGTCGGCTGGCGCGTCGTCAGCCGCTGCAGCCACATGCCCGGGGCGAGCAGCGCCATCAGGACGCGGTTCTCCTGATGCCGGCCGGCGAAGCGGATGAGCTCGTACGCGAGCCCGGCGATCAGCGGCAGGAGCAGGATGCGCTCGGCGACGAGCCAGTACCAGACCGGCCGCCCGAAGAACGCGAAGACGAACACGGCGATCACCATCACCCAGAGCATGAATGCGGTGCCGCAGCGCGGATGGATGAGCGAGTAGCGCTGCACCTGCTCGGGCTCGAGCTCGTCGCCCGCCTCATACGCGTTGATCGCCTTGTGCTCGGCAGCGTGGTACTGGAAGACGCGCCGCAGGTCGGGCAGCAGTGAGATGAGCCCGAGGTAGAGGATGAAGATGCTGACCCGGATCAGCCCCTCGATGATCACGAACCATCCCGTTCCGTCGATCGGCAGGAGCTCGGTGAGCAGCCCCGGCGTCACCTTGAAGAGCATCACCGCGAAGCCGATCGCGACGGCGAACGCGAAGATGAGCGCGCCGCGCGAGAGCTCGGTCGACACCTCTCCTTCCTCGCCCTCCTCCTGCGCCGCGTAGTTCGCGGAGATCGCGAGCGCGCGGAACCCGATGGCGAGCGACTCGCCGAGCGCCATCACGCCGCGGATGATGGGCAGGCGCAGGACGCGGTGCCGCGCCATCTTCGACTCGATCGGACTGCTGACCTGGGCGATCTGGCCGTTCGGTGTGCGGACGGCGACGGCCCAGTTTCCCGGGCCGCGCATCATGACGCCTTCGAGGACTGCCTGCCCTCCGAGAGTGCTCATTCCGAAGGTCCTAGCGGCTGGCGCGCTTCGCGCGCTCGGCGCGCTCGAGGCGGCGCTGGAAGCGCTCCACCCGGCCGCCCGTGTCCATGAGCTTCTGCTTGCCCGTGTAGAACGGGTGGCAGTTCGAGCAGACCTCGACGTGCAGCTCGGCTGTCGGGGAACGGCTCGTGAACTCGTTGCCGCACGAGCAGCGCACGTGCGCGAGGACGTACTCGGGATG